>NZ_LIWF01000001.1:0-295924 GCF_012978615.1 Campylobacter sp. RM9328
AAAAACACTACTATGGATTTTTAGATAGTATGTTATTATAATTAACGTTTTTTAGTTATCTTTTGTAAAAAACAATATATCACAACAAGTAAACAAAGCATAATGCTAGGCATAATATACCCATGATCGCTAAGATAATCACTAATTTGCATGAAGAAATTTCCAGCCAAATAGCTTAATACGCCCAAGGAGATGGCCCAAAGTATTGAGCTTATAACATTTAATACACTAAATTTATAAAACGGATACTTTGTAAGACCAATTGCTATTGGAATTAGCGTTTTTAATCCATATATAAATTTTTGAATAAATACAACTTTATCTCCATGTCTTTTCATGAGTAAATGCGCATAAGCAAGTTTGCGTTTGTGTCCTTTCAAGTAAGGCATAAACATGTTTTTATTATATCTGCTTAGATAAAAAAGCAAGGTATCACCCAAAGCATTTGATATCGCTGCAACAGCTATGCTAACACCAAGATCCATTTTGCCGGCATAACTTAACACTCCAGCTGCAATAATAGCAACCATGCCACCGCCAAGTGTATATAAAAAGAGAATAATATATCCGTATGTTGAAAGAGAAGTTAAAATTTCTTGCATTTTATGCCTAAAATTTGGTGTAGATATTCATCAGTTGTTCATATGCATAGCCGGATTGTTTCAAATTTTGGTTATTACGTTTTATTACAACACCACCAAAACTAGCTCCGGCAAAAAAACCATCATTAGTAGCGTAAGCATAGATGTCGCTTGAAAAATTAAAATCCCCGATCTTGCTAACCCGCTCTCCTATCCTAGCGCCAAAAGAAAATGAAGCAGTTGCGTCAAGCGCGAGCTTTTGGCTTTTGATGTCTTCTACGATCGAGTTTTTCATTATAAAAAGAACAAGTGAGCTGTCTTCGTAACCAAGCTGCAAGCCGACACTCCCCCCGCTCATGCTTACAGGGACTAGGTCGGATACGGAATTTAAAGAGCCTACTAGCATAACTCCATCTCCCCCCATCCCGCCAACTACAAAGCCGACCTTTTTTACGCTCGGAAATATCACGATCGCGCTTGATTTTTCCATAAGTTCTCTGGTTGGAACTTCGGGCTTTGAACTCATAGTTTTTACAAAAGAATTTGCACTATTTAAAACCAACTCTTCATTTGCAAAAGCAAAAAGTAAACAAAAACATAAAAGCAAAATTTTTTTCATCACAAATCACTTAGCGTAGTCAATCGCTCTTGTTTCGCGTATTACACTTACTTTTATCTCACCAGGATATTGCACCTTATCCTCTATCTCACTTGCTATCTCTTTAGCTACAAGCACTGCCTCATCGTCATTTATAAGCTTGGCATTTGCTATAACTCGTATCTCACGTCCCGCATTTATAGCGTAAGCTTGTTTTATACCGTCCTTGCTTTTTGCGATATTTTCTATCTCTTCAACACGTTTTAAAAAACTCTCAAGCACTTCACGTCTAGCTCCAGGTCTTGCCGCACTTAATGCATCGGCAGCACAAACAGCAGCACTCTCTACACTTGTTGCCTCTTCATGTCCGTGATGTGCATAAATAGCGTTTATAACAACCGGATGTTCTTTGTATCTCTTACAAATTTCAGCACCCAAATCAACGTGACTGCCCTCAAATTCATGCGTTAAGGCCTTACCTATATCGTGTAAAATTCCAGCTCTTTTTGCAAGTTTTTCATCTCCACCTGTTTCAGCAGCTATAATACCTGCAAGATGCGCTACTTCAAGGCTATGAGCTAAGGCATTTTGTCCGTAGCTAGCTCTAAATTTTAACTTGCCTATTAGCTTGATAATTTCAGGGTGAATTTTGTTAAGTCCCAAGTCCATAACGATATTTTCTCCCTCTTCTTGTATGCTTTGTTCAAATTCTTCAGTAACTTTTTTATGCAAGTCCTCTATCCTGGCTGGCTGAATTCTACCATCTTCAACCAAAAGCTCGATAACACGTGTAGCTATTGCGCGGCGATACAAGTTAAAACTACTTAAAATAATAGCATGCGGAGTGTCATCGATAATAATATCAACACCCAAAACCATCTCTAAAGTCTTGATATTTCGCCCTTCTTTGCCGATTATCCTGCCTTTTAGTTCATCATTTTTAATATTTACAACATTTATCAAGCGCTCTGCTGCAAATTCGCCCGCAAAACGCGATGTGGCCTGTGCTAAAATATAATTCACTCTCTTTTTGGCTTCACGCTTAGCCTCTTCTTCGCATCTTCTTACGATATGCGCTATGTCAGCACGAGACTTCTCTTCTACCTTTTTAAGCACCACATCTCTAGCTTCATCCTCGGTTAAGCCGGCTGCATGCTCTAGGACTTTTAATGCCTCTTCTACTTTGTTTTGATAGGTTACTTTTAAATTCAAACCCTCTTCGTAAACTAGCTTGGCTTCGTTCTTGTCTTTTTCAAACAAAGCTTTGTTTTCTTTTAAAATTTCTTGCTCGTTTAACAAAGACTGCTCTTTTTTATTTAGTTCGTCAAATTTTTGAGAATAATCTTTTTGCAGCTTGGTTGTCTTTTCATCGTATTTTTTCTTAGCTTCAAATTCAGCCTCTTGAACGGCTAATTTTGAGTTTTTAAGTGTTAGCTCTGCCTCGTGCTCTATGACTTTTGCTTTTGCTTTTGCTTGCTCTAAAAATATATTATAATTAGCGTCATTTATCTTTTTAGCATACAGATACCCTGCGCCAACGCCTACCACACCGGCTCCTAAGCCTATTAAAATCTCTATCATAAATTCCTCTTTTTATGTAATTTTGCTTTGGGGTTAGATAGATATCGCCGCGAATATCGTAGTCTTGAGAAAGAATTTTATCGATATAAAAGTCTTTAATCTGCACAAAAACTATCAACTTCGGACGATAGGATAAGCCGCTAAAAAATCTATCATAAAAACCTTTGCCATGTCCTATCCTTGCCATAGTAGCGTCAACCCCGATGACGGGAACTACAGCCATATCAAGCCGCCTAGTGCTGCTTTTCTTGCTTAAAGGCTCTCTAACATTAAATTTAGAGCGCACAAACGGCATTTTCAATTCTACCATTTTTAAACTAAGCCCTACCATAAATGGAATAAAAATATTACATTTTTTGGATAGATTGCGCCTGATAGAATAAACATCAGGTTCATACCTTAAAGGCATAAAAAAAAGTATATTTTTAGACTTTGATAATTCAATCAAATTTAAAAGAGTTTTTAAAACAGCATAATGCTTGGCTTTTGCCGTACGATCTATTATCTTATTCATCTCTTTGAAATTTTTAATTCTTATATCTTTTTTCATCAAATACACCTGCTGTTTTGGTATAAAAATATTACATTATGGCCGGTTAATATTTTATAAAATGCAAAATAAAAATTATAGCGATACATTTGGTTGCGTTTTAGACGATAAATTTAAAAAATTTTTAGTATAATTTTATCTTTAAATAACGAAGGAGTAGTATGAAATTTAAAAATTTAAGCGTAGCTGTTTTAGCTATATTTTTATTATTAGGCTGTGAAAACAAAGAAAGTTCCAAAGATAGTGCAAAAATTGATACAAATTCTACAGAGAGTAAACTCGCACAAAATGCCGTAAAAGTCGATGAAAAAATCGATCTAAAACTCTTAAGCAATGAAATTTTTTCACTGCAAAAAAGAGAAAACGGCTTTGACATAAAAGATAATGAAAAAGCAACTCTTTTTGTATTTTGGGCGACTTGGTGTCCACCGTGCAAAGCTGAAATTCCGCATCTAAATAATCTAAGTGAAAAATACAAAAAAGAGCTAAACATTATCGCTGTTTTGCTTGAAGATAAAAACGAGGATGAGATAAAGGCATTTGCGCAAAAATATCAAATCAAATATGACATCGCAATTGGCGAAAGTAATTATTTATTCGAAAAGGCAATAGGCGGTATTTTCGCCCTTCCGTCTTCTGCTTTATTTGACAAAAACGGCGACTACGCATCAGGATATAAAGGTTTGGTGCCTGAAGAGATGTTAGAAAGAGATATACAAAAGGCGATAGAGTAATGTTTGATTTTATAAAAAAGGGTTTTGAGAGAACATTTGGTGCGATAAATAGTGCCAAAAAAGATAAAAAAATTACAAAAGACATCCTAGAAGATATGCTTTTAGAAGCCGACGTCGCTTATGAGATAATCGAAGAGATAATCTACTATCTACCACCACAAGACGAGGTAAAAAGAGCCGATCTTAAACGAGTAATGTCGAGCTACTTTATCTATGAAAATGAGCGTAAAATAGCCGATGATAAGCCGTTTGTAGATCTTATTTTGGGCGTAAACGGTGCAGGCAAAACCACAACCATCGCCAAACTAGCAAATTTATACAAAACAAGTGGCAAAAGCGTGATTTTAGGTGCTTGTGATACTTTTAGAGCAGGAGCTATCGAGCAACTTCGCCAATGGTCTTTAAAAATAGATGTGCCTATAGTAGCTACACAGCAAGGACATGATCCTTCAGCAGTTGCCTTTGATACGATAAGTTCGGCTCTTGCAAAAGACATCGATCGTGTAATACTTGATACCGCAGGAAGGCTTCAAAACCAAACAAATTTAGCAAACGAACTTAGCAAGATCGTAAGAATTTCAAGCAAAGCATACGAAAAAGCCCCACACCGTAAAATTTTAATCCTAGACGGAACGCAAGGTAACGCAGGCGTCGCTCAAGCAAAGGCTTTTAACGATATAGTTAGGCTTGATGGAGTTATCATCACAAAACTTGACGGTACTCCGAAAGGCGGAGCTTTATTTGGCGTGGCAAGAGAGCTAGAACTGCCGATACTTTACATCGGTGTCGGTGAGAGCATGAACGACTTAGTAAAATTTAACCCAGATGAGTTTTTAGATGGTTTAATGGACGTAATTTTTGGATAAGCTATACAAATTTGGCTTTTTTGCAACGCTTTTTGTGGTAGAATTTTTAGCTACAACTTCAAGAAAAATCACTGTAAATGAGCTGTTTTGGGATAAGACAAATCACATACTCGCCTTTTTTGTCCTTTATGTGCTTTTAAATTTAGCTTTTGAGCTTAAATTTTGGTACAAATTTGTGCTACTTTTGGCTTACGGCATACAAATTGAGCTAGTCCAAAGCCTCTTGCCAAATCGATTTTTTAGTCTTTTTGACGTGTTAGCCGACAGTGTCGGGATAACGCTTGGGGCCATCTTTACGATAATTTTTACAAAAATAAAACATGAATTTATACTTAAATAGCAAAAGCGCCTCTCTTGGGCTTATCGTCGGTTGTGTTTTGTTCGGACTTGGAAGTATTATCGTTTCAACCGTATCACTTGGGGCTTATGCGGTTGCATTTTGGCGCTTAATTATAGCTTCGGTGATATTTTACACCATAGTAAAATACTTTAATAAAAGTTTACCGACAAACAAAAAAGCTAAATTTTACGCCGCTCTATCAGGGTTTTTTCTAGCTTATGATCTAGCCTTATGGCACGAAAGTATATACGCGGTAGGGCCTGGAATTTCCACATTATTAAATAGCTTGCAAATTTTCTGGCTTTCGTTTATAGGATGTGTTTTATATAACGAAAAGCAAGGCGCACTTGGAATTTTAAGTCTTATACTTGCAACACTTGGCGTAGCTCTTATAGCATATCCTGAGCTAAATTCAAACACAAATGCCATCTGGGGGTTTATAGCAGGTATCGGCTCTGGTGGCTGTTTGGCGATATCCATGCTTTTTGTAAAAAAATCTCAAGAAGTTCAAAGGATAAGTGTCTTTTCGTTGATGTTTATCTTAAGTATCAGCGGTGCCATCTCGCTCCTTCCTGTAAGCATCATCATAGACAGTCTAAATTTCTTTCCAAAAAATTTTAAAGAAATTGGGCTTGTTTTTATATATGGTGCTATCATGCAATGTGTAGCTTGGGGGCTTATAGCCTACTGTGTACCGCTTTTGTCACTTTCGCTTACAGGTCTTTTGTTGTTAAGCGAACCCGTTGCGGCACTTTTGATAGATGCGTTTTTGTTAGATAAATTTATAACAAAATTTCAGTGGCTAGGAGCGGCGATAACAATGTTTGCCATATATCTTGGCTCTATAAAAAATAAAAAACAACGGCTTAAAGGAATAAAAAATGGCTAAAAGTAAAACTGTTTTTGAGTGTCAAGCTTGCGGTAATCAACAAGGAAAATGGATCGGCAAATGCCCAAACTGTGGTGCTTGGGATAGCTTTATCGAGCTTAGCGATACACAGATAAAAATATCAAAAGAGCTGGCTAAATTTTCATCATCTCCAAGCAAGGCAGTTAGTATAGATAAAGTAGAGATCGAAAACATCAAGCGCTTTAGCACAGATGATGCCGAGCTTGACTTAGTGCTTGGAGGAGGTGTAATAGAAGGTTCATTGGTGCTAATTGGCGGAAGCCCAGGAATAGGCAAATCAACCCTTCTTTTAAAAATTTCTTCAAATTTGGCAAAAAACGGCAAAAAAACACTCTATGTAAGCGGCGAAGAAAGCGCTAGTCAGATCAAAATGAGAGCCCAGAGGTTAAACGCCGTGGATAAAAATTTATTTTTACTCACAGAGATAAATCTTGAAACCATCTTAAGTGAAGCCAAAAAAAACGAATACAAAGTGCTAGTTGTCGACTCTATCCAGACACTTTATAGCCAAAACGTAAGCTCCGCTCCAGGATCAGTTTCGCAAGTTAGAGAGATAACATTTGAACTCATGAGACTGGCTAAAGAGCAAGAAATTTGTGTTTTCATCATCGGTCATATAACAAAAGACGGCTCGATCGCAGGTCCTAGGATACTTGAGCACATGGTTGACGTCGTGCTTTATTTTGAAGGAGACGCCTCAAGAGAGCTAAGAATGCTAAGAGGATTTAAAAACCGTTTTGGTTCAACAAGTGAGGTTGGAATTTTTGAAATGAGCGCCAACGGTCTTGTTTGTGCTACAGAAATTGCAAGTAAATTTTTCACACGTGGCAACGCGGTGTCAGGCTCTGCTATAACCGTCATAATGGAAGGCTCAAGGGCTTTAAGCGTGGAAATTCAAGCCCTAGTATGCGAAAGCGCCTATCCTAAACGTAGCTCCACAGGATATGAGAAAAACCGCCTTGATATGCTTTTGGCTCTGCTTGAACGCAAACTTGAAATTCCACTTGGACATTATGACGTTTTTATCAATGTTTCAGGAGGAGTTAAGATAAATGAAACTGCCGCCGATCTTGCCGTCGTAGCAGCTATCATCTCAAGTTTTAGAAATCGCCCGATAAGCAAAGATAGTATATTTATCGGTGAACTTAGTTTAAACGGCGAAATTCGAGATGTTTTTAACATAGACGAAAGACTAAAAGAGGCAAAAAGACAAAAATTTAAAAATGCGATCATACCCAGTAAACCACTTGATACGCAGGGCATAAAATGCTTTTATGCAAAAGAGATAACACAAGTTTTGGAGTGGATGTGATGACCGGGATAACACCGGTCATGATTTATTTATTTTCTACACCCATAGGTATCGGCACATAAAGATCCATTTGTGCCTTAACTGCTTGTATCTTTTCTAAAACCACTATCTGGTCCGCCGATATACCGACATCTATCATCGCTTGCTTTAATTTTTGCGCTCTATTTTTGGCTAGCTTATCAAGAGTATCTTCATCAATCTTTCTAGCTCTAACCAAAGCCTCATATGCATTAGTCGGTTGGTTTTTAAACTGTCTGGCGGCCATTTGGCGTATGACTTCGTCTTGTGTACCATTTGTTTTACTTGAAGCCATCATCACGTCTCTATCAAACAACCTCTTTTGGACTGCGTATCTATCCACTTCTTCATCATAAGAAGGCGTAATGATTAAATTTATATCCTTTTTGGCATCGGTTATCTTTTTAAATTCATCTATCTTTTTCATCTGAGACTTCATCATCTCGTCGCTACCTGCCGTAAAATCGATACTGGCTAGCTCATCAGCATTTTCTACTCCAAGCATATTCCCAATAAGTCTAAAAGGAGAAGTCACAACATCTGTAAATATCTGCATGATGGCTTGCAGTACTATACCACCGTAACTAAATTCTGGATTTTCAAGATCACCTCCGACAGGTAAATTTAGCTTTATTACGTTGTTTGAGTCTTGAAGTACCGAGATGGCAAGCTGCAAAGGCAAGCTAACTGCGCTAGGTGACTCCACACTTTCTCCAAGCTTTATGGTGTCTATACGTATGCCATTATCACCTTTCATCTGAGAATCTTCGATATTGTATACCAACGATAAGTCAAGCACCCCACCCTCTATCTTACGTCCAACAAAGGTCGCGCTATATGGAGTTACTTCGTTTAGCTCGATATCTTTAAATTTCAAGCTAATATCGCTAAATTTTTTAGGCTCTAGCGCGTTTATCCTCATTTGGACATTTGCGCTACCTCCTTTGCCTATAGTTCCGCTAGATGTTATCTCTGAGATGGTGTTTTTCCTTATGTTGTCAACTTTTGCATTTAAATTTTTTATCTTAAACAAAAACGGTAAAACCAGGCTAGCATCGCTAAAATCAACACTCATGTCATTTAAGGCAACATCTTGTATCTGCACCCCAAATTTATCGGCACTTTTACTTTTAAGTTCTTTTTTTGCTTCGTTTTGGCTGTTAACTTTTGCCAAAAGCGCTAAATTTAAGCTTTTGTTATCATCAACATGAGCACGAAGATGTGGGCTGTTTATCGTCACGCCGTCTATCTTTACTCCATTTTCATTTAAATTTATATTTTTTATTTTTGCATTTTTTAAATTTATAATTTGCAAGTTATTACTATCGTTTATAACAATATCGTCCAAATTTACATGTGAATTTATCTGATAGCTTTTATCAAATTTAACATTTGCATCAACACTTAGATTGCCACCTGCGATAAAGCCGTTAATATAATGTTTTGAGATCTTATTTAACTCTTTTAGTTTGCTGTTAAGCTTTATGTTTAGATCTGATTTTAGCGGCTCAAGCCTTGCGTTGCCTTTTAAATTTATATCAACTTTTTCACCACTTGTAATGCTTGCATTTATATCAAACGGTTTTGAAAGATCGCTTGAAAAGCCGCCTATTTTGGCATTTTTAAGAACTATCTCATGAGTTAGAACAGAAGGAAGAAAGCCTTGCGTGATGTTTGACTTTGCATTTATGATCTCGATATTTTTGACATTTGCGACAAACTGTTTTTTGCTATCGTTATTTGCTGTTGCCGCTTTTTTATCGGTTTGTTTTGCGGAAGTTTTCTTTAAAATAGCAAGATTATTTATTGCTTTTGCACCGTTTTTGCTTATCTCATCGTTGTAAAATAGCTCAAGCACTTTTATGTTTTTTACATCAAGTATGTTTTCTTTAAGATTAAAACTTACATCTTCAAGACTAAGTTTGTCAAGTCCGCCAAATACTTTATCTCTTGAAAACAGATCGCTTTTTTTGGCGTCAAAAGAGCCAAGTGCAAGTCTTTCATTATCAAATTTAAGCTCATTTGCATTTAGACTATCAATGTTAAGTAGTTTTTCTTCCGCTACTTTTATGACACTAGTTTGTGAGTTAAAATTTTTAAGATCCGCGACAATCTTTGCGTCACTATCTTTTAAAAACACTAAAGTGCTTAGCTCGTTAAATTCAAAGACAGACTGTGATAACTCCGTGTCATAACCTTTAAATTTAATGTCGCTTAAGCCAAATTTTGGCAACCTTGTAGTGATACTTTTAAAATCATCTCTAGCCCTTATGAGCATATCGTCTATATAAATTTTATCACTACTCATGGCTATCTCTGCGTTTTTAAAGCTAATTTTATCCAGCGAAGTTTTGCCGATTTTTACATCTACAACACTTGTCTTAACAAAGTCTCCGTTTAAAGAGATATCATCTAAACTAAATTTATCAAATGAAATGTTAGCATCCAAATTTAGCACTTCAAATTCATTTGCTTGAAGTTTTGCCTTATTTACATTTATATTCACACCATTATCTAGGCTTAGCTCGTAGTTTAGCTTTGCATCAAGCGTGCCTTTTGTTATATTTATATCAGGCTGATTTATGTAGCTTTGCCATATTTTGTTCATTTTTAGTCCACTAAATTTAACATCGCCATATATTTTTAAAGGATTTAAACTAACTCCGCCACTCCAATCAAACGTCTCAAACAAGCTTGAGCTTGTATCAAGATCGTGCTTTCCTGCGCTATACTCTTTTAAATTTATATCATTTATAGTATAGCTTAGATCATTAAAAGAGACCACAAATGGCTCTTTTAAACTCATGTCGGCATATTGAGCGCCGCCGTTTATAATCTCAAACAAATTTAACGTAAAGTTAAAAAAACTCTCGTTATCTGCCTGATTGCTTGCATTATCTTCACTTATTTTACTTGCAACCAAAGGCTCAAAGTTAAAACCAAGCTCCCTATCTCGCGTAATATTTATAAATGGATTTGTTAAGCGAAAGACATCAACATTTACATTTCCTGAAAAAATCTCCTTAAAATTTAAACTCGCGTCGATACTGTCTGCCCTAAAAAGATCATTGTATGTTTTTAGACTTATCTTAGTTGCGTTTAGTTCAAATTTATATGGATGAAATTTAGCCTCTTTGATCTCCAAAGTCGCATTTTTATCGGCTATAAATTTTGGTGCGATATCCGTTATAAGCCAAGGAATACCGAAGAATCCAAATAAAGTATAAAACAAAACAATTAAGCTAAATGAAGTTATGACGATGCAAGATTTTTTATATTTGTGATAGAAATTTTTCAAATTTGACCTTTAAAATTTGAAATGACGGCTAAGCTAGTTATCCTAAAAACACTCCAGCATAACTGCTGCAATGGCAAATCCTCCATCGTGAGCTATGCTTAAACTGGCATTTTTTATATTAAATTTCTCATAAACTTTAGGTGTAAATTTTAAAATGGGTGCATTTTTCGCATCTTTTTCAACGATAATGTCAAAAAAACTGCACTCAGCACTTATACCGACGCCAAGAGCCTTGCTAGCAGCCTCTTTTGCTGCCCAAAAACCAGCAGCCGTTGCGTCTGACTTAACAAGGACTATCTCGCTAGGAGATAAAAAACGCGCCAAAAATGTCTCATTATAGCGCGCTTTTAGCCTAGCTATCCTATCTATGGCAACTATGTCTATACCGATCATTGCACCACGAAATCAGTAAAATAGATGTTTTTAATGTATCCATCGCTAAGAACTTCGTTTAACTTGCCAACTATCTCATCTTTAAGCTTGTCTTTACCTTTTGAGGTGCTTACTTCTTCGTAAGTTTTTGAAGACAAGGTAACTATGATAATATCACGAAGTAGCGCCTTTTTCTTATCAAGTTCAGGTGTTAAAGTCTCAGCACTTTGTTCCATGTCAATTTTAGTTTTTAAGAAACGTGAGCCGTTTTCACTTAGAAGGTTTACTATAAATTGATCAAGAGGGTATATCGGACCCATATTTGCATAATTTACAGTGCGCTTGTTAGACTGAGAAGCCGGGGTAAACTGCGCTACTTGTTGCTGTTGAGGTTGTTGCATAGCAGCATTTGCCTGTGCCGTATCATCATCTCCTAGAAGCAAAAACGCCACCAAAGCACCAACTATAAGCAATAATACAAATATCGCCACAATGATGACAATAAGCACACTTTTTGAGCCGCCCTTTTTAGACTTTCCTTCTTCTATCTCGTCAGCCATTCTCTCTCCTTAAAATTTTGATACAATTATACAAAAAAAAATCAAAAATGAGAAAAGATGATACATAAAACAAATGCCGCACGGATACTTGATAAATTTAAAATTCCTTATAAGATCATAGAATACGAAGTTGATGAGAGCGATCTTTCAGCCGTTCACGTAGCAAACGTAGCCGCACAACCGATAGAAAAAATTTATAAAACCATAGTTTGTGTTTGCGAGCCAAAAAACTATATCATAGCTTGTATTCAAGGAGACTTGGAGTTAAATTTAAAATCCCTAGCCCAAGCTGCCGGAGTTAAGAGGTGTGAGCTTATAAATTTAAGAGACTTAGAAAAGATCACAGGATATATCAGAGGCGGTTGTTCGCCAATAGGAATGAAAAAACAGTTTGCAACTTTTATAGACGATAGAGCGATAAATTTGCAAGAAATTTATATAAGCGCAGGTGTTAGAGGAAAGCAACTTATGCTAAATCCCCTTGACCTTGCAAAAATTTGCGATGCAAAATTTCAAAGCATCGCAAGATCGGTGCGAGAGTAGTCCCTGCAAATTTTAGGCTTGATACTCATCAAGCGCTTTTTGTAGTCTAGCAAAACCCTCTTTCATCTCTTTTTTGCTTATATTTAAAGGTGGTAAAAACCTAAGCGTTTTAACTCCTGATCGAAGTACCAAAACACGGTTTTTAAGCGCAAGAGAGATAATTTTAGCAAGATCGATACCATCTTTTAGCTCAAGACCCAGCATCATGCCAAGACCTTGTTTTTGCTCAAAAATTTTACCGTTTTTCTTTACAACTTCATCCAGATATTCGTTAAATTCAGCTGAAATTTTATCCATCTCACCATCTTTTTTTAATGCCTTTAGTTCTTTTAAAGTCGCAAGTCCTACCGAAGTAGCTAGGAAATTTCCGCCAAATGTAGAGCCGTGATCGCCTGGTGTGAATATACTTTTTTTACTAACGCAGGCCCCTATACCAACTCCGCCGCCAAGTCCTTTTGCAAAGGTTATAACATCCGGTTTTATGTCATAAAGCTTACTTGTGATAAACTCGCCGGTTCTATAAACACCGCATTGAACCTCATCGGTTATAAGTAAAAGTTCGCGTTTTTTAAGCTCTTTTGCAAGACGTTTTACCTCATCTTTGTCAAGAGCTTTTATGCCACCTTCGCCTTGAACCAACTCTATCATTACAGCTACGGTATTATCATTTATATTTTTTATAACATCTTCAATCGTTGAGTAAAATTTAAATCCCTCCATATAAGGAGCGAAAATTTCAGGATGAAATTTATCCTGTCCGGTTGCTTGAAGTGTAGCTAATGTCCGTCCATGAAATGAATTTCCTAAAGAAATAATCTCAAATTTCTTCTCTTTAAAATGAGTTGCACCATACTTTCTAGCTAATTTGATCGCACACTCATTAGCTTCTGCGCCTGAGTTACAAAAAAAAGTGTATGTTTTATAGCCGATTTGCTTTGAAATTTCCTTGGCTAAACGCTCTTGCGGCTTGATGTGATATATATTTGAAGTGTGAAGTAAATTTTTAGCCTGCTTAGTAATTGCTCTTACTATTTTTTTATGAGCGTAGCCTAACGCATTTACACCTATACCCGAAGCAAAATCAACATAATCATTACCATCTTCATCAAAAATAGTAGCACCCTCTCCTCTCTCAAAACCTACATCAAATCTAGCGTAAGTGTCCATTAAATACATTTTAATCCTTTAGCGGCGGCAAACGCCAACCATTATAGTATGCAAACATTCGTATAGTAATACCAAGCGCAAGCAAGCACAGCACGAAAAACACCCCTGTAAAACCTGCCAAATAAAGCAGATAATAGCTAATGCCAACACAAAGACTAATCGTCCCGTAAAGCCCCGTAGTTAAAAACCAAGGCACCTCATTTAGTAAAATATCGCGTAAAATTCCTCCGCCTACGCCGTTAAAAAACGCCATAAGCCCTACGCCAAACACGTTATGACCGTATTCGACAGCAACCATAGCTCCTACTATAGAAAAGCATATCACATCTATAGCGTCGGCAAATATAAATATAAATTTTTTCTCCAATTTATCACGTTTTTTGTGTAAATTCGTAAAATTTGCCACTACAAGCACCAAAATAACAATAATCATAGGCATATAATGTGTAAAACTATAAATCGCCCTACTAACAAGCATATCACGAAGAATACCGCCACCAAGTGCAGTTAAAAATGCCGCCAAAAAAACACCAAGCCAGTCACAGCCCTTCTTTACTCCGAACAAATAACCGCTGAGTGCCGCAGATGCGATACCTATATACTCTATGATTGAGATTATTTCCATCTATACGCTTTAAGTAAATTTTCGGGGTATTTTACAAGTAAAAATATAAATATCGGCTTTAAATTTAGCCCCGCAACCAAACGGGGCTAAAAGCTTAAAACGTCATAGGATGATGATGGAAGTCGTCAAATATGATCTTGTTTGTTTGAAATTTCTCACGCTTTAACTCACGCACGCGTAAAAATTCCTCCTCATCTATCTTTTTGATCTCGATCGCAGCTTTAAATGTCGGCGTCTTGGAGATAAAGTCCCAGCCGGAGCTTGTTAGCTCGTTACAAGAGCTCTCCCAGTAGTGAAAGGTCATCTGTATGATACCGTCAGGCACGCAGTCGGTTATATCGGCTTTTACAACAATATAACCATATCTACTCCAAGCCTTGATAAAATCCCCATGCGATATACCGTAACGAGCTGCCAGCGCGGCACTCATTTCAGCTATCGGACCAATACTATCTCCGCCCTCTTCTATCGCACGAGAACGACGAGTCATCGTTCCTACGGTGTATTGATAAACCTTTCTTGTAGTAAGTAGCTGGATAGGATACTTCTCGTCTGTCTTTTCATCAACACATCCGGCCATAACAGGATAGTTTTTAGGCATTGCGTGCTTTTTAGCAAATTCTGCTTTTGCAGGCTCAATATCTTTGATGCTATCAACAAACAAGCAAGGAACAAAATTTCCTCTGCCATCTGGAGTAAAGAATTTTTTATCAAGATACAAGCTTTGTCCACCAAGACTATTTTCATCAGGACAAGGCCAGTGAAGCCCGTGATGTTTTTTGATACGATAGTAGCTCATGCCGCCGTATCTTCTAGGATCTATCCTGCGAACCTCTTCCCAAATTTGCTCAGGAGACTGATATGTAAAGTGCTCTCCTAGTCCGAGCCGCCTGGCTAATTCACACACTATCCACCAGTCTTGACGCGCATCTCCTGGAGGTGTGATAACAGCGTCATTGTGCTGAACTCTTCGCTCTGCATTTGCATAAAGCCCTTCTTTCTCACTGCTTGCAACACCAGGAAATACCACGTCGGCCTTGCGTGAAGTTTCAGTCAAGAAGATATCTTGCACCACATACATCTCCACCATAGAAATCCCTTTTAAAAAGTGGTTAGTATTTGGCTCTAAGATGACGGGATTTTCACCTATTGTCCAGAAAAATTTAACCTGACCATTTATAATGGCGTCAGGAACTTCTGTCTTGTGTATGCCTATTTTTGCATTTAGATGGCCTTTTGGTAAATGCCACTTGCTCTCAAACCACTCCCTAGCAGCTTGGTCTGTTACTTGACCTAAATTTGGATAAACATTTGGAAGCACACCCATATCGCAACAGCCTTGGACATTCTCCTGTCCTCTTAAAGGCAAGTCGCCAGCGCCTAGCTCGCAGATATTTCCCGTGATCAAAAATAAATTTGACACATCGCAAACCCCGCCTACTCCGTGGTTAAAGTGAGTAACTCCCATACCGTGAGTGATGACGGCAGGCTTTACGGTGGCATAAATTCTAGCTGCTTTTTTATATCGTCGGCATTTAGGCGGGTATATTTAGCTACAACCTCGGGAGCGTAGTCTTTTACCGCCTCTTTTAGGTATTTAAAGCCATTTGTATGGTTTTTTACAAATTCTTGATTTACTAAATTTTCTTCTATTATCGTATAGATCATGGAATTTATAACAGGTATATTATGCTCAGGTTCGAGTTGTAAATGCACATCGGCACGATTTGCAAATTCTGTTTTTATCGGGTCTATCACGATGAGTTTTGCGCCACGATTTAAAGCGCGTTGTATGTGCATGGCAGCGATTGGGTGTCCGTTTTCAGGGTTTGAGCCTATCATAAGCACACAATTACTGTAAATGCCAATTTCCGTAAAGCTATTTGTAGCCGCTCCGTTACCGATAGTTTTGGCAAGACCTGCCACAGTCGGAGCGTGTCAAATTCTAGCACAGTGATCGACGTTGTTTGTCCCTAAAATTCTCATTAATTTTTGTGCAACGTAGTTATCTTCCAAGGTGCAACGTGCAGAAAAATTTCCCGCTAAAGCATCAGCGCCATGTTTGGCAACCACCTCTTTTATCTTGTTTGAGACAAGATCAAGCGCTTCGTCCCACTCTGCCTCTACTAGATCGCCGTCTTTGCTAAACACTCCGTCTTTTTTACGGATCAATGGTTTTACTAGTCGGTCTGGAGAGCCTACATAGTCCCAGCCGTAGCTACCTTTTAAACAGAGACTTCCTTCGTTTACGGGGTTATCCTCAACACCAACGGCTGCTTTTATCACGTTGTTTTCGACAAACAATTCCACCTCGCAGCCGGTTCCGCAATACGGGCAAATGACTTTACCACCACTTTTCATCGTATTCTCCTTTACCTGTTTTACAGGTTATTTTAAATATGTTATTTTTGCATATTTAATTATGCAATTTTTACACAATTAACTTTAAATAAATATAAATTTTTCTTTAATTTTTGAAATTAATTAAATATTTTTATATTATATACTTACTAGAATTTAATATAATTAGAACAAAAAGGAATCAAAATGCGTAAAATTCTACTCATGTTGGCATTTTTTGCCACTATTTTATCGGCCGATATTGTGCAAAACCAAAAAGTAAAACGCGCCATAAACGTCCTAAATGACTTTATCATAGAAAATAAAGATCAAAATTTATTAAAAGACGCTAGCGCGATAGCGATATTTACAGATCTTACCAAGGGTGGAGCCGGAGTTAGCGTTATAAATGACAAAGGTATCTTTGTGGCTAAAAATGATGACGGTCAAATTTCAAGTCCGTTTTTTGTGGATTTTTCAGGAATTGAGCTTGGTGCAACCCTTGGATTAAGCTCTGTTGATCTTATCATCGTTTACAAAAACTCTCGCAGCTATCATAAAATTTTTGAAAATAACTATAGAATTTCCCTAAGCACACAAGCAACGATGATAAATAACGCAAGCGGAGGCGCTATAACCACAAATGCCCCTGAATTTTTTGCTTACGCAAGAGAGTCATCTAACTCAAGAGGAATTTATCTTGGAGTTGGAATTCAAATTTCACATATGGGCATAAACAGACAAGATACGATAGATTATTACGATAGGATATACGACTACGAAGATATTTATAACAATAGCCCAAAAGCTAGTAAATACACAAAGAAGTTGCAAGAACTAGCTAGGCAAAGTTTCAAAGGTTAGATTGTAAATAAAGAGATGAAGCGTTTTTTAGGTATAGGAGAAAACTGCGTCATATACTCAAACGCTTCTTCATAATCCCCATCCGTAAAAGTCGCAACATGCTCTATAAGCTCATAAAGTTCTTCATCATCCATAGAGTCGAAACTGCCGCGATTTTCTAAAATTTCAAGTAAAACCGCATCTAATTCAAGCTCGTCATACGTCATTAGTTTTCCTTAAGTCAAAAAATTGCGAAACTATACCAAAACAACCTTATATTTGGCTTTATTTTCTTTATAGTTAATATGAGGTATTATTATAAATACTTAGTAATTAATATCAAATTTGCGGTGATACAAGATGGAAAACTTTGAAAATTTTTATAAAAATTTATCACATTTTATGAGTGAGTTTAACCATAAAAATTCATACGCAAAAGAGAAAATTTTACTTATTTTATATCATGCCTCATCGCATTTAAGCGCAGCCGATATAAAAGACGAATTTCTTAAAAGACACAAACAAAACATCTCCATGCCAAGCATCTATGCTTTACTAAATTTCTTAAGCGAGTGTAACCTTACAAACGTATATGACGACAACGGCGTAAGAAAATTTGAGTTAAATTTAACCGCACATCACGATCATCTTATCTGTGAAAGATGTGGAAAAGTTAAGAGCTTTAGAGATGATTTTATAGAAGACGCTCAGGATAAAATTTGTAAAGATAAAAATTTCACTTGCATATCGCACTCGATGATACTTTATGGAATATGTGATGAGTGTCTGAAAAACAATTTCTCATAATAATTTGGATTTTGATAACGAGAGGCAAAAAACTTTAAGTAACATTTAAGTTACTTAATTACATAATGCCGACAAAAGGATAAAAAATGGATATAAATTTAGAAATTTTAATGCAAATATCAAGCTATTTTAGCAAGATAGCTCACACTCCGGGTCGCCTTAGAGTTAGGGTTGATCCAAAGATCAAGGACCTTTCGCAAAGCGTAAATTTAGGTGAACTTGACAGTGTTATAGCAAAGATAAACGGCATAAAAAACGTCAAATTTAACAAGATCATCGGCTCTGTAACGATCGAGTATGACAATGAAATTTTCCCTAAAATTTTATGGGACGATCTTCTTGAAGGACAAAATTTAGACCAAATTTCAGTCAAGATAAACAACATCGCAAAAGAGGTGTATTGTGCATAACGACTTTTTGGACGCAGCGTATTTAAGCGAAAAAAATGCTCAAATTTTATATGAAATTTTAAACGAATTTGATGATGTTTTTAGAGAAATTTACGCCCTAAGACAAAATGCCATAACCCTTATACAAACATATGCCAAGGTTAAAAAGCTTAAGCTAAACGAAGATGAGACGCAAAATGCGTTTTTAAAACCGACTTGCGCCCAGGATGCATTTATATGTGCGTTAAATTATGAAATTCAACTAAATAAAATGTATGAAAATTTCTGTGAAAATTTAGACGATGATGAGCTAAAAGATCTATTTTTTAGACTTTGGGCCACATCAAATAACGAATACATCGTCGCCCTAAAAGCAAAACTTTCTAAGACCATGTCTGGCGACAAAGATGATCAAAATAATATAAAAAATTTAATACAAAATTTACAAGAAAAAGGCTATGAGGGTGTTATAAACGAATACCAAGAAAATTTCGCTAAAATAAGCAACGATCTGCAAGATATCATAAGTGGCAAAGCCGATAAAGCCCAGATGATGAAAATTTTAAATAATCCGAATTTTTCGTTTTTTAGCGGTCTTGCGCTAGGCGCTCTTGGTATCTCCATAGTCGGTAAAAATTTAGAACCAAAGGATAAATAATGATACAAAATACAAACAAGAAAGGAGCTAAAATGGCACTTCCATTTATTGCAGGCGTCGCATTGGGCGCATTGGCTGTAGTAGCCTACAACAAAAGAGATAAGGTAAAAGAGTGTGCGGCTGACGGCTTTGAAAAAGGTAAAGAAACCGCAAAAGACCTTTTTAAAAAAAGCAAAGATATCGCAGGTGACGTAAAGGAATTTACTCAAGAAAAGATCTTAAAAACTCAAACAAAAAGCGAGAAAAAACCAGCCGCTAAAAAAAGTGTTAAAAAACCGTCTACTGCTAAAGCAAAACCGCAAGTAGCTAACGATCAAGCATAGGGGATATAATATGAGCAAAAGCAAAGCTCTTATGCTTTCAACAACTAGACTGCCGTTTGACCACTTCGTAAGCGGCGCTCTAGTGGGTGCTATGAGCGCGACTGCGCTTGAGCTAGGAAATAAAAACAAAAAAACTCCCCTTGGTGTCGCAAAGAGAGTTTTGAAATTTAGCCTAGGCGGCGGTGTGGTAGCAGCCGTAGGCATAAGTGCGTCAAACTCTATCGCCAAAGGAAACTACATGAGTGCGGCTACAAAGACCGCCCTTGGTATCGGCGCACTAATTTTAATAGAAAATTTAATAAAACCGGAGAGTAACTAAATGAAAAATCCATATATCGACAACCAAGAAATTCAAGTTCAAGTAACTACACCTCCCCAAAACGGAGTAGATAAAGCTATAAACGAAGCGGCCAAAGAACTACCTTTTGTTCCTGAAAATTTTAATGCCGCAGGCTTTATAAAAGGGCTACTTATCGGCGGTGTAGCAGCTTATGTGCTTACTAATCCCAAAGCGCAAGAGCGCCTTTTTAAAGCTATCATAAAAGGCGGAGAGCTTGTAAATGCCGGTATAGAAGAGCTAAAAGAGCGGTTTGAAGATGTCAAAGCAGAGCTTGAAGCACAAAAATAATCTACGTATCGCACATCACTGCGGTAACCGAATTCGTATCATCTGTGACGAGCTAAACAACAGAAGCGACGTAAGTGTCATAGAGGCCAATATCGGCGAGCACAAAGGCGTAAAAAGCGTGCGCGTAAACAAATACGCAAAAAGTATCGTTGTAGAGTATTTTGGCGATCTTGATGAAATTTTAAATTTCATACAAAATTTAAAGATCCCAAAAAAGCCAAAAGACACTTCCTTGCCAAGTAAGGTCGAGATATACAAGTCAGGTGCCGTAATGGCGATAAGTCCGCTCATCTCTAGCAATTACACAAAAACTGCGTTGGGACTTTATGCAAGTAGTGCGAATTTACTACAAGGCGTAAAAGAACTAAAAGAAGAGGGAGTAACATCTAAAGTTCTTGAGTCTATGGCTGTTGGCGTTAGCCTTGCAAGAGGCGACCATCTAGCCGCAAACAGCACAAATTTCATGTTAAATTTAGGCGAATACATGGAAGAAAGTGCCTCTCATAGAAGCGATGATCTCATAAAAGAGCTTGCAAGACCAAATATCGAAGAGGTTTGGATAGAAATTCGCCAAGAAGACGGCAGCCTAGGACTTAAAAAAGTAAAAACCCAAAAACTTAAAAAAGGCGACATAGTAGTTGTCGGCGCAGGAGAGAGCATAGGCATAGACGGATATATAGTTGACGGAAATGCCAGTGTGAATCAAGTCTCAATGACCGGAGAGGCAGAGCCTATCGCTAGATCAAGAGGCGACCGCGTCATGAGCGGGACTGTCGTCGAAGATGGCCGGATCAAAATTTGGGCTGAAAATGTTGGCGACGAAACAGCTACGGCCCGTATCAAAGAATACATCCAAAGCTCATTAAACGAAAAATCAAGCGTCGGGCTAAAAGCTACAAAGCTGGCCGACAAACTAGTGCCGGTCACTCTATCTTTAGCTGGTGTGTCCTATCTGATAAACCGCGATATGAACAGTGTCGCAAGCGTGCTTCAAGCAGACTACTCTTGTGCGCTTAAGCTAGCAACTCCGGTGGCTTTTAAGTCAAGTATCTCAAAGGCCGGAAGAAACGGGATTCTAATCAAAGGCGCGAAGGCGATCGAAGCTTTAAATTTGGCAGATACTTTTGTGTTTGATAAAACAGGAACTCTAACCCATGGAAGACTTAGCGTGGTCAAGATATTTTCGTTCAAGAAAAATTTAAGCGAAGAAGATATCTTAAATTTAACCGCAAGCGCCGAAGAGCACTACTTCCACCCTGTAGCAGAGGCGATCGTAGAAGCCGCCAATAAACGCGGTTTTCATCATATACATCACGATGAGGTCGAATTTATCGTTGCACACGGCGTCAAAACATCCATGGATAAAAAAGAGGTCGTTATCGGTTCAAGACACTTTTTAGAAGATGACGAAGGTATAAGCTTTGCCGGGCAAGATAAAGTCATACAAGATGCACTAAACAAAGGACTAACCCTACTTTATGTCGGATACGACAAAGAACTAGTCGGCGTCATCGCGATGAAAGATGATATGCGAGAAAACGCAAAAGCCACATTAGACAAGCTAAGAACTCTTGGTGTAAAAGAGATTATTATGTTAAGCGGAGACATAAAAGCAAAAGCTCAAGAGGTTGCTAAAGAGCTTGGTTGTGACCGCGTATACGCAGAATGTTTGCCAACGGATAAAGCAAAGATAATAGAAGAACTAAAAGCCGAAGGTAAAAATGTTGCATTTATAGGAGATGGCATCAACGATGCACCAAGTCTAACAAAAGCAAACGTAGGCATAAGTATGCACAAGGGTGCAGACATAGCAAAGGCAACTGCTGATATAAGCCTACTTAAGGACGATATAGCAAGTGTTGCTATCGCCAAAGAGTTGTCTGTAAAAACAATGAAGCTAATCGGCTCAAATTTTAACTCAACCGTTGGTATAAATACCGCCATCCTAGCAGCAGCAACATTTGGCATGCTAAACCCTATCGCAACCGCAATACTGCACAACGGAACTACGATCTGGTTACTTTTAAATTCAATGAAAGGTGTAAAATTTGCAAAATAAAATTTTAAACGGTTCATTACTAAATCTTGAGACTCAAAGAAAAGTCGCAAAAGTCGGCCTTGGCGTGTCACTTGGAGTGGTTACATTAAGTGCGTTTGGCATGAAAAACAAAACTATAAAAGCGCTACATATCATATCAGGCGTAGCACTTGTCGGCTTTAGCATATATCATCACGGACTTTACAATAATGGTTTTGCGCAAAAAATTATAACCCAACAGTCCAAAAAACGTAAGAAAATAGCCCTTAGCGCAAAATGATAAGTGACGTAAAAATTTGGGAGTATATCCACTCCGATCTCCCGTTAAACGATCTTACAACTTCACTTTGCAAGGGTAAAGAGCGCCCTGCTAAGCTTGAAATTTTTACACGCGAGCGAATTGTTTTAAGCAACGCAGCCACAGCAATACGCATAGCAGAATTTCTTGAATGCAAAGATGTAAACACAGGAAAAGACGGTGAAATTTATAAAGCAAAAGAGCCGATATTTAACGCGAGCGGTAGCTTTGAAAATTTACATAAAGCATGGAAGCTGATACAAATTTTATTTGAATACTCGTGTAAAATTTCAACACATACTGCAGACATGGTAGCTTTATGTAAGGACGCTAGCCCGTATTGTCAAGTCCAAACCACGCGAAAAAACTTTCCTTTTGCAAAAGAATTTTGCCTAAATGCCGTTATAAGCGGCGGTGGACGCATACATAGGGCAAATCTTAGCGACAGCGTGCTATTTTTCGCAAACCATATCAAGGCTTACAAAAGTTTTGAAAATTTCTGCGAACATATAGCCGACTTTAAAACCAATCTGCCAGAAAAAAAGATAATGATAGAGTGTGAAAATTTAAGCGAATTTCAAACACTTTTGCATTACAAGCCGGACGTTATCCAGTGTGATAAATTTAGCCCATCGCAGCTTAGTAAAGCCATAGAGCTTAAAAATAAAACAAATTCAAGCATCATAGTAACTGCAGCAGGAGGTATAAATTTAAAAAACTGCAAGGAGTTTGCAAAGACAGGCATAAATGCGGTAATAACATCGGCACCATACACTCAAGGCACAGCCGATCTTACAGGTAAAATTTCATTTATATAGGCAAAGGGTCAAAGGCTTGACCCTTGTATGTGTTATTAAAAGCTGATCTCTTTAATGTCTGCTATCTTTAAAAATTCTTTATAAATTTGTCCGATTATAGCGATACGATTAGCCTTTATATTTGGATCTTCGTCATTTATCATAACATTATCAAAGAAGCCATCAATACTATCTTTTAGCCCAAACAGCTCATTTAAGCGCCCTTCGTAGTCGCCCTCTTTTTTATCCAGAGCGCCAAATTTATCATTTAGGGCTTTTTCGTATTCGTTCTTAATCAAATTCTCATTTACATTTAAAATTTCGCTATCTTTTATGATATTTGCAAGACGTTTAAAGGTAGAGAAATTTTCTTTAAATTCATCATCTTTTGAGATCTTAGCTAGAGCATTTATCGCCTTACCAAGCTCATTTATATCGCGCTTGCCGCTATTTATGCAAGCTTTTACGATAGAAGAATTTACATCAAAAAATACATAAAGTCTATCAAGTATAAACTCTTCAAGTATGCTGGTGTCAAATTCTTTATATCCGTCCTTGAGTTCTTCTAAAACTTTAACGATATCAAACTCAAAACCCATGTTTTGAACTATCCTGATAACACCGTTTGCCGCACGTCTAAGCGCGTAAGGATCTTTTGTGCCAGTTGGAATTTTGCCTACACTAAAAAGCCCCAACAGTGCATCAAGCTTACTTGAAAGTGCGACGACCGAGCTAAATACACTACTTGGACACTGTGCATCTTCACCGTCTGGCAGGTATTGCTCTTTTATAGCGGTTACTATCGCTTCGTCTTCGCCTTTTGCACGTGCGTAGTAATGACCCATTATACCCTGAAGCTCGGTAAACTCATAAACCATGCCGCTTGTTAAGTCCGCCTTGCTTAGCATCACAGCTCTTTCAAGCTTTGCATTAAAATCTTTGCCAACTTCGTTTTCTAGCCTATCTTTATACATTTTGCCTAAAATTTGAGCTACTCTAACCTCTCTTAGCTCTTTATCGTAAATACTTCCAAGCTCTTTAAGATAAGTGATATTTTTTAGCTTTTCAGGACTAAATTCTGCTTTTAAGTCGCTTTGCCAAAAGAACATCGCGTCGCTTAAACGAGCTCTTAAAACCTTCTCGTTGCCGCGAACTATAAGCGCACTATCGTTACTTATGGCATTACTTACGACAACAAAGTGGTTGCTTAGCTTTGAATTTTTAAACACCGGAAAATATCGTTGATTTTCTTTCATGGAAGTTATGATGACTTCGCTTGGGATTTGTAAAAATTCACTCTCAAATTCACCCAAAAGCGCGGTTGGATACTCGGTTATCGTCACTACTTCATCAAGTAGCTCTTCGTCTATTTCTATCTGTACTCCGTTTTTCTTTGAAATTTCATCAAATACAGCCAGCACAATCGCCCTGCGCTCATTTGCGTCAAGGATGATACCGCGTGATTTTGATCCGCTAAAATACTCGCCGATGTTTGCGATAGAAATTTTATCATAACCAATACTTCTGTGAGGATAAGTAGAGCCTTCGCTTTTTACGCCAAATTTTTCAAATTCTACAAACTCATCACCAAAGATACATAAAAACGAACGCACAGGACGGATAAATTCAAATTCGCCGTTGCCCCAGCGCATAGACTTGCCAAAGCTAAGAGATAGTAAAAACTTCTCTATCATATCGCCAAGCAAGTTTTTACTAGCTTCGCCTTTTAGCTCTTTTTCGTAAAATAAAACCTCTTTGCCATCTATCTCTTTAAATTTTAGCTCACTTTCGCTAATACCGCATTTGCCGGCAAACGACAACGCCGCTTTTGTAAAAGCACCGTCTTTTAGCGCAACATGCTTTGGCGCGCCGATAAATTCCACCGTGCTATCAGGCTGTGAGATGCTAAAATTTTTGTGTAGAAAAACTAGCCTTCTTGGCGTATAGTAAAATTCAAACTCGCCATCCAAGCGATACTCTTGTAGCACTTTATGCCATTTTGTTTTGATATTTGGCAACTCTTTTAGAAACGGTATCGCAGGAAGCTCTTCAACACCGATTTCGATCAGCAACTCTTTTGTCATTTTTTGTCCTCTTTCCTTTTTTGTTTTTCGCTTATATTAAGTGCAACGCCACGTAGCATAAATACCAAAAATGCCACAAATAAGGCGGTCATGAAAATATCAAGAATTCTATCCATTACATATTTATCCGATTTAAAAATTTGCTCATTATACCGCAAAGCAAATTTTTATCAGTTGAAATTTCAAAAACAAGCGGCAAATGATCAGAATACACACTTAAATTCTTCTCACTTTTTGCGTATTCGCCATCCATCATAAAATTTGGCTTAAACACCTTAAAACTATCACAAACATAGACAAATTGACCTTTTTTGTCCATAAATTCGGGACTTAAAAGCACATGGTCTATTGCGCGCTTGTTTGAACCCGATCTTGCATACGAGTAGCGCTGTTTATACTCTCTTACCTCGCTCCAAAGATTTGTGTAGTTTTTAGTAGTCGTGATGTTGTATAAAAGCGATCTATCCGACGTAGAATAAACAGTGTTAAAATCCCCAAGCGCGATAGCATTTTTATGCTGCGCTAAAGCCACCCTAAGAGTTCTTTCTGCTCTTTTTTGCGCCTCTAAGCCGTTACGTTTAAAGGCTGGAAAATGCACGACAAAAAGGCTAAATTCTCCATCTTGAAGTTTAAATTTAACCCTTAAAATATCACGCGTTTTTATACCGTAGACTTTATAAGCCTCACTTGAGCTTGGCTTTATCTTTGATATCACACCAAGCCCTACAGGAGCATTTTTGCTCGTGCTAAAATTTATATACTTATAGTTTGTGCCGGCTATGAGTTCTTTTAAAACCTCTTCGTTTTCTACTTCTTGAAGAGCGATGATATCAGCATCTAAAGCAGTTATAACCTCTTTTATACGAAGAAGTTTTTGCCTAGCCTTTTCTTTGCTCCACTTGCCTTTACCTATACGAAAGTCAGAGTATTCGTTACCGTTATTTACTCCGTCAAATAAATTTTCAACGTTATAAGTTGCAATTTTTATATTTTGACAAAACGCAAAAACGACGCAAAAAACAAGTAAAACAACCGCTCTCAAATCGGCACCCTAAAGTCAAATTCAGCTATATTTTGCCTTATAGCCTCATAAGCCACGATCGCCACGCTCATTGCTTGATTTAGGCTTCTGCCTTGCTTTCCCATTGGGATTGTTATTTTGTTATCTTCGTTTATTTTCATTAGTTCACCAGGCAACCCCGTGCTTTCTCCGCCGAAAAATATAAAATCCCCACTTTTAAATTTGGCGTCAAAATAAAGCTTATTTGTCTTAGTCGTAGCAAAGAAAAATCTATCTTTAAATTTTAAATTTTGCTCTAAAAACTCATCTAAGCTTTCCCATATAACAGGATCTAATACCTTCCAATAATCAAGCCCTGCACGCCTTACCGCCTTTTCATCAAGACTAAAAACGGTTGGTTTTACGATGTGAAGCTTTAAATTTGCATTTACACACATTCGCCCTATAGCTCCGGTATTTTGCGGAATTTGCGGGGAAACTAAAACTATGTTAAACATTAAAAAACTATCACTTTGTTTTCATTTATAAAAAGTCTATCATCAAACGCAAGGTCAAGTGCTTTTGATAAAACGCTTTTTTCGCATGTGCGTCCCGCGCGTTGCATATCTTGCCAGCTCATTTCATGATTTACATGTATCACATCTTGAGTGATGATAGGACCTTCATCTAGGTTGTCGTTTACAAAATGAGCCGTTGCTCCGATGATCTTAACACCTCTCTCATATGCTTGCTTGTAAGGATTTGCTCCGATAAAAGCAGGTAAAAATGAGTGATGTATGTTTATGATTTTTTGCGGGTAAGCATTGACAAATTTTGGCGTTAGGATACGCATGTATTTAGCCAAGATCGCGTAGTCAAATTTATACTGTGACATAACTTCAAGCACCGCATCTTCGTGGTCTTCTCTACTCATGCCTTCAGCCGATACAACATGAAAAGGTATGTTAAACCTCTCAACCAAACTTCTTAAAATTTCATGATTAGCGACAACGGCAACAATGTTTGCATTTAGCTCTCCGCTATCAAATTTAATAAGTAAATCACCCAAGCAATGTGTCTCTTTTGTCGCTAAAACAATGATATCTTTTTTTGCTTTTGCAAGGCAGCTTATCTCTGCATCGCTTGGTAAAACAGCTTCAAGTACACCGCAAAACTCACCTATGTTTAGTTCTCCGCTAAGCTCGGCACGCATGAAGAAGCGATTATTTTCCTTATCAACAAATTCATTGTTTGTTTCGATATTTAGACGATGTTTAAATATAACATCAGAAACTCTATATATCAGCCCTTTTTCGTCACTACATTTTATTTTCAAAATGTATTTTTGCATACTAACTCCTAAAATTTAGTCTTGGATCTTATCAAATTTTGACTTGTTTAAGCCTTTTTCGGCAAGAATTTTTTCTATCTCTTCATTTTTTTTAAGCTCTATTTGTTCGCCTACGGCTTTGCCTGTAAAGCCTTGTTGTATTATGCTGGCTGCGTCGATCTTTATCTCTAATTGTTCGTCGTAATAACCTAGCTTTTTAGCCCTATCGACACGCTTTTGGCTATAGCAGCCAAGCCACTGCTTAAGTGGTAAATTTTGCGCGATTTGCAAAAACTCAAAATCACTCGGCTGATCCTTATAAAACGGCTCTTTTAATATCTTTTCATAAATTTTAGGCAACTTTAATTCTTTTAAAATTTGCGTCAAATTTAAAGAAAATTCATTAGATAAAAGATACAAAAACAGCTTTGAACTATCTATAAATTTACGTGCGTTTTGCAGCTTTTTGCAAAAATCATCAAGCTCGTCTCGTGAAATTTTAAGGTTAAACAACTTATCAAAAAGTCCAAGCTCGTAAAGGTAAAATGTGCCGACTTCAAGATGTTTTGCTTTAAAAAATTTAAGTAGTTCACAAGCTATCCTATCTTTACTAAGCCAGGACAGATCAAGAGTTTTCATAAGCTCTAATGTTTTTTGAGAGATTTTAAAATTGAGCCTTGATGCAAACTGAACAGCGCGCAAAACTCTAAGCGGATCTTCGCAAAATTTCTCATCATCAATGTGCCTTATAGATGAATTTCTAAGGTCGCTAAGCCCGCTCCAGTTATCAATCAGCTCGCCGTTAAAGATATTTAACATAAGCGCATTGATACTAAAATCACGCCTTTGAGAGGCTGCTTTTTCATCATTGCAGTAGCTTACCTCAAAGTCGGTATGTCTTAAGCCGATTTTATTTTCCGTACGTGGAAGTCCTAGGTCAAATTCTTTAAATTTGTAGATAAAATAGCTCTTGCCTACACCGCTTGCACCGACATCTTGCATGATATTATCAAATTTATCAGGCGATATATCATAAACTTCAATATCATAATCATAAATTTCACGCCCCAAAATGGAATCTCTAACACAACCGCCTACAAGATAGGCTCGTGAAGTATGAGGCGCTAAAATTTCTCGCACCTCATCCAAGGCTTTATTTTGATAAATTTTCAAGCCTGTTTTCAACATTTGCAAGAACAAATTCAAGAAATTTAAGCGTGAGTTCTAGTCTTTGGGGTAGATCTTTTTGTGGCATCTCGTTTAACCCTTCAAAAAGAACTTCTATACGCTCTTTTAGGTTACGTAAAAATATCTCTTCGCTACCTATTATCTCTTTGGCACTCTCTTTTGGCTCATCTACTTTTTGCAAAGCGATATCTTCTTGTGCTTCATCCTCTTTAGAACTTGATAAATTTTGCTCTTCCTCAACCTTGGTCATATTTTCTATCTTCTCAAGCTCCGCGCTAACCTCGTCTATCGCCATTCTTGCTATATCATCAAGCTTCATATTCTTATTAACCACCTTTTAAATTCCGTTATCTCTTCAGGTGTATTCATGTCTATAAAAAAATCCTTCATAAGTTCATTTTGTATCTTGCGACCTTTGCGAAGTCCGCTTAAGCGCCTTATCGCAGCAAGTGCCTCTTTGTTGTTCGCATCATTTTTAAGGATGTTTTTATAAATCTCAAGGGCGTCGTCTTTTAGCCCTTGAGCCTCATATATCAGTGCTTCGGTAACGGTGTTTTTCATTGCTCTATTATTTTAACGATCACATCGCCGATTTCACTTGTGGTGCAAATTTCTTTTGCTCCATAAGCGGCGATATCTTTTGTGCGATAACCTTGGGATAGTGCTGTTTTTACGGCATTTTCTATGCAGGTAGCTGCTTTTTCTTCATTTAATGCGTATCTTAACATCATCGCAGCGCTTAGTATAGTTGCGATCGGGTTTGCTATACCTTGACCTGCTATGTCTGGTGCAGAGCCGTGTATAGGCTCGTAAATTCCTACTTTGCCGCCCATACTTGCGCTTGGTAGCAAGCCGATAGAGCCTACGACCATACTTGCTTCGTCACTTAATATATCTCCAAATAAATTCTCTGTCAAAATAACGTCAAATTGGCGAGGATTACGCACTAGCTGCATGGCGGCGTTGTCAACATACATAAACTCAAGGCTTACATCAGGGTATCTTTTAGCAACTTCACTTACGACTTCACGCCAAAGCTGACTTGTCTCAAGAACGTTTGCCTTATCTACCATGCAAACGCGTTTTTTACGCTTTAGTGCAGCCTCAAAACCTATCTTTGCTATACGTTCTATCTCGGCTCTTGTATATGTCATAGTGTTAAATGCACTGTCTTCTGTCTTCTCTCTAGGCTGACCAAAGTAAATTCCTCCGGTTAGCTCGCGAACAACCAAGATATCAACATCGCGAAGGACTTCAGGCTTTATAGTGCTGGCCTCTACAAGCTCATCATAAATAACAGCGGGACGTAAATTTGCAAAAGCTTCAAGACCTTTTCTAAGCTTTAAAAGTCCGCTTTCAGGACGTTTGTCGCGAGGCAAATTGTCCCATTTTGCACCACCTATAGCACCAAAAAGCACTGCATCTGAGCTAAGAGCACTATCGAGTGTTTCATTTGGTAACGGCTCAGCAAAAACATCATAAGCCGCGCCCCCCATTAACTTATAATCATATTCCATCTCAAAGCCAAATTTCAAGCTTGTCGCCTCAAGTACTTTAATCGCCTCATCAACTATCTCAGGACCGATACCATCGCCTTTTATAACGCAAATTTTATATCTTTTCATTTTTGTATTTACCTTAATTTTAAATTTTGCTTTTTGCGTATTCTATAAGTCCACCGGCACTTAAAAGCTCTTGCATAAAAGGTGGGATAGCGTTAAATTTATACTCTTTTTTGCTAGTTAAATTTAGCACCACACCGTTATCAACATCTATCTTTAGCTCATCACCCTCATTGATCTCATCGGTTTCATTTATCTCAAGGATTAAAAGTCCGGTATTAAAGCTGTTTCTATAAAAAATTCTCGCATAGCTTTTTGCTATAACGGCACTTATGCCGGCAGCTTTGAGGGCGATAGGAGCATGTTCACGCGAGCTTCCACAGCCAAAATTTTCACCCGCTACGATAATATCGCCTTTTGAAATTTTCTTTACAAAGTCGGGGTCAGCGTCTTCCATGATATGTTTTGCTAGTTCGTTTTCGTCAGATGTATTTAGATATCTTGCAGCGATGATAATATCAGTGTCGATATTATTTCCAAATTTCCATACTTTATTTGCCATAATACGCCTTTAAATAGTAAGTTTTTGCGATTTTAACCAAAAAAAGCTAAATAACAAATCAAACAATAAAAAGGCGTCTTTGAAATTTATCTTTTTAAAGAGCATTTGCCAAGTATTTGGCATGCGGGGCAGTATCCTGTAATACCTATTATTATAGGAACAAGGCCTATTAATGCCCAGTAGCTTTTAAATAAAAGCCAAACACCAACCATCAAAAATAACCCAAATATCACTCTAAAAATTCTGCTCTTTTTGCTTACCATATTTATCTCCTTTTAAAAATTTTACGAGATATTAGCGCAAATAAAAGTTTAAATTTGTGATAAAGTTACACTGCATGACGTAGAGTAATAACTCCTCTTTTTTGCTCTATTTGTCCCTCTTTTTCCATCTCTTTTAAGACTCTTGAGACAGCTTCCCTGGCGCTTCCGATGTGGTTTGCCAGCTGTTCATGAGTGATCTTAATGCTTGAATCTGTGCTGTTTTGCTCTAAAAAATTTTTTATACGTTCAACAAGCGGTAGAAACAAAGCCTGCTCCATAACGGTAATAACACTTGCAAATCTTGTTGAGATTAAATTTAAAGTAAAACTCATGATCTCTGGATAAATGTCCCTTAAAATTTTATAACTATCAATAGGTATCAAAACTACTTCGGTGTCTTCATACACCTGTAAATTTATCTCTATCTCGAAATTTTTCTTGACACAAGAGGAGCATAACACACAACTTTCATTATCTTTTAGGCTAAAAACAGTGATTTCTTTAAAGTTACTAGAGGCGATGTAGGCTCTTATATTGCCGCTCTTTACTACGATAAAACCCTTGCAACCGTCTTTTGTATAGATGATCTCATCTTTTTTAAAAGTCTTGATTAGACTTTTTTCCATAACAAGTTGCTTATGGGCGTCCGAAATTTCAAACTTAGACAAAAAACTTTCGTCTAAAAATTTACGATCAGCTTCATTTAGCATTTTATTCCTTGAATTATGTAATTCCAGTATTGTATTGAAAAATTCTAAACATCTTCTTAGTATTTATTTATTTTCATGTAATAAAATTCTTTAACAAAGTGATTTTATCACTGAAATTTTGCCATTATAAGAGTAATATTTTAAAAAAATTTTAAAGAGTTATTATGAAAAATGAAGAAACATCATCTAAACTTGCCAACTTTCCCATTATGCTTTTTGCTGTTATTATGGGACTTGGCGGGCTTACATTATCATACGAGAAATTAAATTTAACGCTTGGTTTATCAGATATCATATTTGAAATTTTACGTAGCGCAACTAGCCTAATCTTTATCGCTATCGCTGCACTTTATGGAATAAAAATAATTAAATTTAAAGATGATGTAAAAAAAGAGATATCTCATCCAGTTAAGATAAATTTCTTCGCCGCATTTGCCATATCGCTGTTTTTGCTTTCTGCAATGTGGAGTGAATTTGCCTCTTTGCACAGCGTGCTTTTTTACATCGCACTTGTTTTACAGACTTTTTTTACATTTTATGTCATCGCCTTTTGGATCAATAACAACCTACTCATAAACCACTCAAATCCCGCCTGGTTTATCCCGATAGTTGGCAACCTTGTAGTAGTCATCGCAAGCGATAGTAAGAGCGAGTTTTTGTGGTATTACTTCTCTATCGGGCTCTTTTTTTGGCTCGTTTTGTTTACGATCGTCTTTTACCGCATCATCTTTCACGATCAGCTCGCACAAAAATTCATGCCGACCCTTTTTATCGTCATCGCTCCGCCTGCGATCGCATTTTTAGGCTACACGAGACTTGTGGAGAGCTTTGATGTATTTGCTCACGTGCTTTTAAATTTGACGATATTTTTTACGGGGCTGATACTATTTATGTATAAAAATTTCATGAAGCTTAAATTTTTCCTATCGTGGTGGGCGTTTACCTTCCCGACAGCGGCGGCTAGCATGACTTTTGTGAAGGCTTATGAGTTAAGCCGTGAGCCGATTTATCTATACTTTGGCGTGATAATGTTTGTGCTTTTGCTATTTTTCATCGGAGTTGTCGGATACTTTACTATAAAAGCTATCAAAAACGATGAAATTTGCGTAGCGGAGCACTAAATTTACACCACTAAACCGCGATGACTTAGTGGCGTTCATCTCATTTTAAAGCTTCCTTTTAAACGTTTCAAGCGTGCTATCGGCTGAGTTTGCCAAAAACAGAGTATCAACCCCAACGCCTAAAAAGCTAACGCCCATATCAGCATACTCTTTTACCTGCTCAGGCGTAACAGCGATAGTGCCTACCGGCACACCAAGCTCTCTTATGCGCTTTATACTTCATCGCCTCCACCACCTCAGGATGAAAGATATTTAGCCCATGACCCATATCCACAGCTAAGTCGATAGGCTCTAGAAACACACCGCCGATACCCGGTGTCGTAGCTATCGCCTCAAGGTTTTCTATACCATTTTTGCTCTCTATTTGTGGTAAAATGCATATCTCTTTTTCTATACGCTCTAAATAGTCAGGATACCTGCCATATCTCGCCGCTCTTACCGCACCTGCACCCATACCGCGGTTGCCCCTAGGCGGATACGAAGCCCAGCACATTATCTGCTCGGTCTCCTCGCCACTTTCTACCTTTGGGATGATGATGTTTTGGATACCAGAGTCAAGGAGCTGTTTAAATATACCAGTGCCTGCTTGCGGTATCCTAACCACAGGTGTCATATCGTAAGGCGCGATAGCACGAGCTATATCAACGATAGAGCGGATGTCGTGTGCGCCGTGTTCGCCATCGACAAATAGCCAGTCGTATTTAGTCGTGGCTAAAACTTCAGCCACCTCCGCACTAGGTATCTCTTGCGCTACGCCAAACTGTAAATTTCCAGCGTTGATATTCTCTTTAAAGCTGTTTTTTAGATAGTCTTTAACCATTGCCATTTTTTATCCTTTGCGATTTAAAGCTGAGCTACTAGCCAATTTTGTTTGCCGATCATTTCGATAAGCTCAAGTTGATTTTCTAGCCAATACATATCGCTCTCTTCATCTTTATAATACTCTTTTAGCAAATCATACGTAGTGTAGTCAGCCTTTGCGTTTTCGACAAAAGTAGCAACTTCGCATAGTCCATTTTAGATACTTCAAAGTCAGCCTTTATAAACTCCACCGCGTCTTTATAGACCTTATCCCTTTCTTTTGACTCTAGTTTTAGCTCACCGCCCAAGTCAAGGATCCTATCCATAAATTTAACCACAAACTCACGCTCTTCGGCCGCGTGTTCTTTGTATTTTTCGGCTAGTTTTGAAAAGCCTTGACTAGCAAAAATCCTAGACTGCATAGCGTGCAAATCCGCCGCTTGTGAAAGGTTTGTTACAAGAAACTGTAATGATTTGATAATTTCATTTTTGTTTGACATATTTTTTCCTTTAAATTTTAAATATAACTTATGCCATAATGGCTTCTATTTGGCGCTCTAGGCTCATCTGAATTTTTATCACTCTTGCCAAGCACGATAGAGCAAAGCGGAGAGTAGCCATCAGGTATGCCAGCCTTTTTAGCAAGCTCTGGCTCATCAAATAGTGTAACCACGACTGTATTTACAAGGCAAGAGCTAAGCCCAAGCTCGGTAGCGCGAAGTTGCATATTTTGCATCACTGAGCCCATCGCCCAGTAAACGTTTCTATGCATATTCTCAGGCTTTAAAAACTCCCAGCCTTGTGGCATCTTTTCGACTAATTTTCCCGAAAGTAAAATATAAACCGGCGCATCGTAAAGGGTATTTTTAACGCCCATCATATCAAGCGCGCCGCCAAATTTCTTTACCGCCGCCGCGTCAAGCTCGTGCAAAAGCTCCTTATCAGTGATGACGCTTATGTGAGCATCTTTTGTCGTAAATAGTGTCGGCGACAAACACCCCGCATCTATAACCGCCTCTATCTCCTCTTTTGTAGGCACATATCTGTTAAACTCACGCACACTTTTTCGTTTTTGCATCGCTTCTAAAAGTTGCATATTTGCTCCTTATTTAAGTAAATTTTCTATGCTATTTTTTATCTTATCAAACGAAGCTGTCGGCTCAAAACGCGCTACAACCTCGCCATTTTTATCCACTAAAAATTTAGTGAAATTCCACTTCACGCCATCACCTTTTAAAATTTCAGGGAAGTTTTTCTCTAACGTTTCACTTACTTTCGCACTTAGCGGATGCTCCTTGTCAAAGCCCTTAAATCCTTGCTTTGAGGTTAGAAATTTAAATATCTCTGCCGCGTTTTCACCTCTTACGTCGCCCTTTTTTAACAGCTCAAATGTCACACCAAAATTTAGCTGACAGTTTTTAGCTATGTTTTCATCATCAGGCTCTTGGTTTGCGAAGTTATCACTTGGAAAGCCAAGTACACAAAACCCTTTGTCTTTAAACTCCGCATTTAGCTTTTCTAGCTCGGTGTATTGACCGGTAAAGCCACACTTGCTAGCTGTATTTGCGATTAACAGCACCTTGCCCTTATACTCGCTCATAGACTTGCTCTCGCCACGATTTGTAGTAACATTTATGTCGTAAATTTTCATTTATTCTCCTTTATTTTTGAGAATTATACAGCTCTTATGTGTCCTTAATGTGTCCTTTTAAATTTCACACTTTAAATTTTACACATGCTTGCACGCCACACTCTGTGTTTTTATACTCTATCTCACCCCTTAAATGCTCTAAAATTCGCTTTACGATAGATAGCCCAAGTCCGCTTCCTTTCTTTTTATGTGACTCCTCACATTGATAAAACTTATCATATATCCGCTCTAGCTTACTTGGCTCTATCCCCTCGCCATCATCTTTTATACGCACGACTATTTCGCCGTTTTGCTCAAAGCACTCTATGCAAATTTTACTTTTTGAGTATTTTAGGGCGTTATCTAGCAGATTTATCCACACTTGCATAAGCATAGAGGCGTTAATTTTTAGGCTTACGGGGTTTAAAAGAAGCTCTAGCTCATGCTCACTTTTGTGCTTTTGTATGAGTGCGGATAGTGCCTTTCGTATCTGTTCATCAACGCGGATGACGTCATTTTGTGGCACGATAGTGTTGTTATCAAGTTTTGAAAGCAGTAGCATATTTTCGCAAAGCTCACTTAGGGCGTTTGCCTCGGCGTGGATGAGGTTTAGGTATCTTTTCCTGTCCGCTTCATCTGGCTCATCAAGTAAAATTTCGCAAAATCCACTTATAACGCTTAGCGGTATTTTTAGCTCATGAGATACGTTTGAGATGAAGTCTTTTTGCAAGAAATTCATCTTTTCAAGCTCGCTAACCGTTTTATTTGTGCTATCGGCTAACTCATCAAGCTCGTGCAGGTAGATGAAATTTCCTCTAAATTTATCTCTGTTTCGCTCCACTCTCACGCTAAAGTCGCCATCTCCTATCCTTTTAGAAGCCTTGTTAAACCTCTCAATATATCTTAAAAAATAAGCCGTGCCAAAGTAAAATGTCGCCGTGCTTAAAACCGTAGTAAGCACGCAAACTATCGCAACGCTAAAAAACAGACTTAGCCGTATATCAAAAAGCCAAAGTATGAGCGCGACCAAAGATGATGAAAATATGGCAATAAATAAAAATGTGAGCGAAGACATTATGGCGATATAGGATTTTAGGCTGATTAGATACTTTTTTTATGAGATTTTACCCTTGTAGCCAAGACCGCGGATAGTGACTATCTCAAAGTCGCTTGTGTGCTCAAATTTTTGCCTTAGCTTTTTTATGTGAGTATCGACGACTCTCTCATCGCTACCGCTTTCAAAGCCCCAAATTTCTTGCATTATCTCAAAGCGAGTGAAAATTTTATCCTCGTTTGAGAGCAATAAAAAGAGCAGGTAAAACTCCTTTGGCGTAAGCTCCACCTTTTCGCCGTTTATACTCACACTTAGGGCGTTGTAGTCAAGCTCCGTGTCTTTAAATGAGAGCCTCTTTTCATTTACTATCTTTGCACGCCTTAGCAAGGCATTTACCCTTAAAACTAGCTCTTTTAAATTTATAGGCTTACTCATATAATCATCGGCTCCGCTTAGAAAGCCCCTCTGTATATCCACTATCTCGCTTTTGGCGGTTATCATGAGTATAGGCAGGCTTTCTTTTATGAGCTTTGCCTCTTTTGCTAGGCCGTATCCATCACGCAAAGGCATCATAACGTCAGTGATAAGCAGGTCAATATGCTCACTTTCTAAAATTTCCACCGCCTCCACGCCGTTAAACGCGCTCTTTACGCTAAAGCCCTCGTTTTTTAGCTTTACTTGTATCATCTCGTTTAGTAGTTCATCATCCTCGGCAACTAAAATTTTAAACATATAAGCTCCTTAAATTTATGAAATTATAGCTTATATATGTGTCCTTAATGTGTATAAAATTATATGTATTAAAAATTTTATAAAGCTCTAAAACTTCATAATTTACTTTAAAAAATTATTTGCGTAAATTGCATACATTTTTATTTTTATCGCTTGAGTATCTTTAAATTTACCACCGTAAATTTATAAAATATCACCACGAAGCTAAGCAAAGTGAAAAACGCGATGAAAACGCACATAGGAACAGCCGAGTGCCTCTTAAAATAGGCATACACTAGCGATGAGATGACGCCACTTCCGTATTGAAGCGAGCCGATGAGCGCCGAGCCCATGCTTGCTATTTTGCTACTCTTTAACACCACACAAAGGGCGGTAGAATGATTATGCAAAATCATTGCCTAATCCTGCAAATTTGCATTTTTTAAATTTAAAAAGATAGAATTCATAACAAACCTACAAGGAGTGGAAATGTCTATATTAAAAAGCTTTTTTATGGCTATTTTACTAGCAAGTGTGGCAGTATATGCAGATACAAAACCAATCGATATGCACTCCTTTTTCTACTACGAGGATGTTGCAATGAACCGCTTTGGTGGCGAGAGCTACAAGGTAGAGAGAGCAGACGGCAAGGCGCTCATCACCATCGACGAAGACCACCCTTTAAGCGGCACGATAGAGGCGGACGCTGGGATATTTAACGAGATACAAAATATCGTTGATAAATACAATATGCACAAGTATAAAGCGGAGTATAAGCCAGACATGCCGGTCTTTGACGGTGGTTCGTGGGCGCTAGGCGCAAGCTACGATGACAAGAACAAAAACATACGAAGTCGTGGCATAAACGAAGCCCCTAAAAACGCCAGATAGGCATTTGGTGCGATAGAAGCACTGTTTCAACCATACCGCGACAAGCTGTGGAAAGGCACATATGCAGGAGGTAATCAAGGCCAAAAAGATGGCTACTCACTAAGTATCGGCAAGATAGAGAGCAATGGTGCGACACAGATAAATTTAAGCCTTGTTGAACATTATGAAGTCGTATGTAAAGGTATAGTAAGGAGCAACAGAGTAGATATATATTTTACAAAAGTAACAAAAGGCGAGTTTATAAATTTAGATGGTATTGATAATACAAAACCACTATTTATGCTATTTCGCGGACTTGACCTAAAGGATAACCAAGGGTTAAAAATCTTTGGCAAGAACGAGAACTACGTATATTTTAAAAAGGTAGAGTAAAGAGTAAATGCTTCGCGCTTGATGGTATATTTAATCGCTTTGGCGACTAAAATTTAAACATATAAGCTCTTTAAATTTGGGCTCTGGCTTATAAATGTGTCTAAATTTAGCTTAAAATCATCCAAATCCCAATAAAACACATCAAACTAGCAGTAAAAATTTCTAACATTCGAAGATGATTAAAAAGTATCCTTTTTAGTGCCGCACCACCCAAAGAGTAGATACTAAGACAGGTAAATTCTACAAGAGCGAGCAAAAAGACAAGCAGACACATGCCAGTCCTAAACGGATCTTGCTTATCTAAAAAAGGTGGCAAAATAGCCGCGAAAAATATCCAAGCCTTTGGATTTGAAAACGATATTATAAGTCCTTGTGTAAATAAAGTTCTTTTATTCATATCTCCCTTATAGCTTTTTACAGATAGTTTGCCACGACTAAAAAATAGCATAATGCCAAGATATATGATGTAAATCGCACCGCAAATTCTTATCATCTCAAACACAAATTCATATCTCATTAGTAGCGTAGCGGCCCCTAAAATACACAAAAAACTAACCAAAACAACACCTACAAGTTGCCCTAATATCATAGGTATAGCTCGCATATAGCCCATACTCATACCAATACTTAAAGCAAGAGTCATATTAATGCCTGGCATAAAACTAATAGGAAAAAACGTAACAACAAAGAGAAGATAGTTCATGATGCGCCTTAAGTGGCTGAATTAAGTCGAATTTTACGAAGTAAGCACGGTATACACTGCAAAAAAACAAAACACTGTAAAAGCACGCAAAAGGCTAACTTGTAACCTTTTGCGCTCTATCTACTATATTAATGAGTTAAGAATAGTTCTTGAATTTTAGCTTTATCTGTTGTTTGTGTAAGAGCTAGCATTAAAAGAACTCTAGCTTTTTGAGCGTTTAGATTATCACTTGCCAAAAAGCCGTATTTAGCATCATCAACTTCGCCGTTTAGAGTAGTCTCACCTGTTCCTACACGAGAATCCCTAACTACTACAACGCCTTTTTTAACACCTTCTCCAAGTGCCTCAAGAACAGTTGGAAATGGATTGCCGTTACCCATACCTGAGCTGATTATGCCTTTTGCACCGTTTTTGATAGCGATATTTGCAAAGTCAGGATTGTCATTTGCATGGCTATAGATGATGTCAACACGTGGAAGTTCGTTGATCTTAGTGATATCAAATGCTGAATTTACAGTGTGTTTGCGGATAGGGTTCATATAGAATTTTACATTTCCGTAAAATACAGTACCGATTTTACCGCTGTTTGGCGACTTAAATGTATCAACTGCAGTTGTGTTTGTTTTTGTTACTTCGCGAGCAGCATGAATTTCGTCATTCATTGTAACCAAAACACCTTTACCTACAGCTTCTTTGCTTATAGCTACATTTACAGCGTTAAATAAGTTCAAAGGACCGTCTGCACTTAGTGAACCGCTATTCCTCATAGCACCTACAAATACGATAGGTTTGTCACTTTTTACTGTTAAGTCAAGAAAATATGAGGTCTCTTCCATAGTGTCAGTACCGTGAGTGATAACGACACCGTCAGCTTTGCCGCTAGTTAGTAATTCATTTACGCGAGTTGCAAGTTTTAGCCAAACCTCGTTGTTCATCTCTTGAGAGCCGATTTGTGAAATTTGCTCACCTTTGATGGTTGCGATCTTGTTGATCTCAGGAACTGCGGCGATTAGTTTATCAACCGTAACTGTGCCCGAAGTATAACTAGAATCAAGAGCGCTTGCACCTGAACCAGCTATGGTACCACCAGTAGCTAAAATGTAAATCGTAGGCTTTGCAAAAGCCGCAACAGCTGAAAGAAGCATAATTGCCACCACCTTCTTGAATGAAAAACTCATGATACATTCTCCTTTAAAATAAAATGGTTTTTATAAAACTTAGGAGAAATTATACATGGTAAAATTTAGAAAGTCAATTAATATTTTAATTTTATTAAATTTTAAAAACTCTAATAAAAAACATATAAAACAAAGTTGAAATGACAATACTAACTAGGGTGTTTTTAAATTTAAGATGAGCCAAAATGGCAATCAAAACAGCCATCGCTTCACTTGCCCCGTATGGATAGGCATTTAGCCTAGTATCCTTTAACGCATAACATACCAAAATCACCATTATCATTAGTCCCATATGTTTTTGTATTGCGTTCAACCATGGGCTTGGTTTATAGTTTTTTATCATATAAAATGGTGTTACACGGGTTATAAATGTTGCAATAGAACTTAAAATAACAGCCAAAAAAAGTATCCATTCGTTAGATATTGTGCTTATATTCATGCAAATCTCCGTGTTAAATTTAAAGTGTTACGATAATGTAGCAAAATCTTATCTTAATAATCACAAACGATCCTTAAATATTAAAATAAATACAAAACATGCAAGCATCGAGCCAACAAGTAAAAATTTAACCGGTAAAAGCGCAAGTCCTAAAATTCCAAAAATACAAGCCGCACCAAGGACTTTAAAATTTCTATCTGTTTTAAACATCTCAATAACTATGACTATAAAAAGTGCGGTTAGGCTAAATTCAAGTCCGCTCATATCAAATTTTATAAGCATACCAGCAAAACTTCCCGTTGCCGTTCCTAAAGCCCAGTAGCTCCAAGAAAGAAAATTTAGCGCAGTAAAAACGCGACCTCTATCGTCTAAATTTTCGATATGTAATGTTTTAAAGATAGCAAATGTTTCATCCGTTAAAGTAGCGATATTAAAAATTTTAAATTTTAGTCCGTTGTATTCTTTTAAAAGCGAAAGTCCATAAAAAGTATGGCGTAAATTTACAAGATAAGACACAACAAAAACTTCTAAAAAAGTAGTTTTTGCCGCAAAAAGCGAAAGCATCATAAATTGCGCGGCCCCTCCGTAAGAAAGCATACTAAGCATAAGAGCTATAAAAGGACTTATGCCTACACTATGAGCAACTATGCCAAATGCTATACCCAATGGAAAATAACCCATAAAAACAGGTATGGAGAGTTTAAAGATGAATTTATTATCTAAATTTTGTTCCACTAAAATGCCTTAAAAACGCGAATAATACAAAAACATAACTTAAATCTCAGTATAAGGAAAAATTTAAAATAGTTTTCTTAATGTAATAAAAAATACTCATTTAAAATTTAAGTGTATAATCAAAATGACTTTAAAAAGGAGAAGCAATGAAAGATAAATTTATCTCGCTTGCAATTTGTGGTGCGTTATTTGCAGGATGTGGTGCAAAAACTGCCGATACAATGGGTGGCAACGTATATAATCAAGGCGAATTAAACAGACAACAAAGCGTAAAAGTAGTAACAATACTTGAAGTCTTGCCTGCAAGAGTTGCAGTTGAAGATAGCGGAACAAAAACACAAAGCACAACCGTTGGAGCGGTGCTTGGCGCCGCAGTTGGTGCGGTTACTGGCTATGCATTAGGCGGCGGTTCGTCGGATAAAGGTGCAGTGATCGGAGGAATAGTGGGTGGTACACTTGGCGGAGTCGGTGGCAGTAAAGTCGGCGATGAAGCCACTATCGTTGATGCAGTAAGTTTGGTGTATAAAATCGGCGATGAGGTATTTACCTCTACACAAGCAGGAAAAGTATGTGAGTTTATAGCCGGAGAAGCCTACATGATATCATCTCAAGGCTCTGATACTCGTATCCAACCAAATACAAAATGCCCGGAAAAGTAAAATTCTAGCCCACAAACGGGCTAGAAAGTCATAAATTTATTTTGAAAATTTATGGGCTTCTTCGTTTGAAAAGTATAATATATCAGCCACCCAAATCAACACAATAAAACCGATAATTAAAAGCATATAGCTCATTTTACTTACCTTTTAAGTCCGTTTACGATCTCAAGCATCGCATCACTTGTCGTGATCCCTTTTGAATTTGCCTCATACGCGCGTTGCCCCGTGATAAGATCAGTCATCTCTTCAACAAGCTGCACGTTACTCATCTCAACAAATCCTTGTCTAATAGTTCCAAGTCCATCTAAGCCCGCAACACCTACGACAACATCTCCGCTTGCTGCCGTTTCAAGATAGTTATTATCCCCCATAGAGTGAAGACCTGCTGGATTTATAAAATTTGCAAGCTCTATTTGTCCGATTTGCGCCATATCGGTTTCGCCGGCTTGAAGCACGGAAACAGTTCCGTCAGTACCGATAGAAATTTGCGTAGCGTTTGCAGGAACGGTTATCTGAGGTATCAAAGCGTATCCGTCAGAATTTACGATCGTACCTTCACTATCAAGCTTAAAGGCGCCGTTTCTAGTGTAAGCCGTTGTGCCGTCAGGTAGCTGAATTTGAAAAAATCCATCCCCTGCGATGACAACGTCAAGGTTATTGCTCGTCTCTTTAAAATACCCTTGCGAGAAAATTTTATTTATCGCAGTCGGTCGAACGCCAAGTCCTACTTCGATACCGGTTGGGCTTGTAGTAGTCTGACTTGTGGCAGTTCCTGCATACTCCATTACTTGATACATAAGATCTGCGAATTCTGCGCGATTTTTCTTAAAGCCGTAAGTATTGACGTTTGCAATATTATGTGTGGTAACGTCTATTTGCGTCTGCTGGGCTATCATGCCTGTTGCTGACGTATAAAGTGATCTCATCATGTTTTTATCCTTTATCCTCTACTTGCTGCAAGTTTATCAATAGCGTCTTGGTTAAGATCAGTCATATGACTTGTCATTACTTTTTGATACATTTCAACCAACCTTTGTGTCTCTATAAGTCCAACCATTTCGGTTACAGGATTTACATTTGACATCTGTGCATATCCTTGTAAGACAACATTTGCTTCATTTATATCTACTATATCATCTAAATTTTTCGGCTTGTAAAAATTATCCCCTATCTTTTCAAGAGCTCTTATCTCTCGTGGTTGAGCCATGTAAAATTTAGCTATTTGCTCGTTATTGGCATAAGCGTTTCCTCTTGTATCCACTCTAAAGTCCTCTCCTTGAGGCACCTGAATGCCTCTTTGAGCCAAAGGCATAGTTTCATATCCACTAGGCAATACACGGTAGCCTTCTTGCGTAACAACAAAACCGTCTTCATCAAGACTAAAAGAGCCATTTTTACTTAATCTAACACCACTTGGAGTATCGATTAGAAAAAATACATCGTCTCGCTTAATTGCAAAATCAAGCGTATTTGTGCTATTTTTTATCCCTCCCATGCTAAAATCAATATATTGCTCGCTTACCTGCGGAACTCTATCTAGCGTTCTGTTTAAAAATTTAGCAGCATCTTTGGTGTGGTTTTTAAGTGGAAGCTCATCGTGAACCTCTTTAAAAATTCTCTCAAAATCCCCCACAACCACGCCGTCTTTTTTAAATCCCATAGTGTTTACGTTTGCAAGGTTATTTGTTATGACATTTAGTCGGTTAAACTGCGTAACCATACCTGCCGTTGCCTGATAGTAGCCATTTTGCATAGATTTTCCTAGTTCAAATTTATATCAAAACGAATTAAAGCAAAATACGTTCCAACTTTAAATTTATATACGTTTAATAAAATTTCGGTATAATCCACATTTCTTCAAAACATAGTCAGATATTTTTAAATCGCCAATCGGAAAGGAAATTTTATGAGTACAAGCAAAGACGCGTTTAATCAAATCGAGGAACTTTTTGTCGAGAACGCAAAGGGTTTTGTTACTTATGAAAAATTAGTAAAACTACTTGAAAAAGCCCCAACGGCAACAGTGGTTAAAAAGATAGAAGCATTGGCTAACGCAAACAAAGTTCAGCTTATGACTGCCGCAGAGGTTGCAAAAGCAAGAAATATAGCAGATGCTAAAAAACGCCAAAAAGAGAGCGAAAAAGAGCAAAATTCAAATGAATTAAATTTAGAAGAAGAATTTGACCTTGCAAACGATAACGACTTTTTAGAATGGTCACGCTCAGATAGTCCAGTAAGGATGTATCTACGCGAAATGGGGCAAATAGCGCTTTTAACAAAAGAAGAAGAGATAGAAATCAGCAAAAAAATCGAACTTGGCGAAGATATTATCATAGATGCATTTTGCTCGGTGCCATTTCTTATAGACTTTATACTTGATTACAAAGAGCCGCTTATCAACCGTGAACGTCGCGTAAAAGAGCTTTTTAAAAGCTTTGAAGATGATGGTGAAAGTGAAAATGAAAACGAGGAAGAAGAGAGCGATGAGGAGGAAAATGAGGATGAAGAAACTCCTAAAAAATCACTCAAAAACGACAAACGCGCTGAAAAAGTTATAGAAAGCTTTAAAGCACTTGAAAAAGCCAAAAAAGAGTGGCTAAAAACAGCCAATAAACAAGAAAAAGTTGAGAACGAAGATACTGCGTCAAAACTTACTCTTGCATTTAAAAAGAAAATTCTAAAAGATAAGCTTATGGATCTAGGCCCAACAAGCAAGCTTATAAGCGAGATCGTAAAATCAATGGAAACTGCGCTAAAAAGCGACGACGAATTTGATAGAGAACTTAAACGCCTTGAGTATCGCTTGCCAATGTTTAGTGACGAACTTAAGAAAAATCACAAAAGCATACTAAAAGACATAGTAAAACTATCAAAAGAAGAGATAGCTACACGTGTTCCTGAAGCGACAATGGTTTCAACTTATGTTGAGATAAAGAAATTGTTTCAAACAAAAGAGGCTAGCAAGCAAGGATTTGACCTTGATCCAACCGTCTTAAAAGAAATTTTAGAGCAGATAAAACGCGGAAAGAAAATTTCAGACGAGGCAAAAGCCAGAATGGCAAAATCAAATTTACGCCTTGTCGTTAGTATAGCAAAACGCTACACCAACCGTGGCTTGCCATTTTTAGATCTTATCCAAGAGGGAAATATCGGCTTAATGAAAGCTGTTGATAAATTTGAATACCGAAAAGGCTACAAATTCTCAACTTACGCAACATGGTGGATACGTCAAGCCATATCTCGCGCGATCGCCGATCAAGCAAGAACTATCCGCATACCGATACACATGATAGAAACGATCAATCGTATCAATAAAATCAACCGAAAATACCTCCAAGAAGAGGGGAAAGAGCCCGATGTAAGCATCATTGCAAAAGAGGTCGGACTAAGCATAGACAAGGTAAAACAAGTCATCAAAATCACAAAAGAGCCTATTAGCCTAGAAGCTCCGATAGCAAACGAAGATGATGGAAAATTTGGAGACTTTGTCGAGGATAAAACATCATTAAGCCCAATGGAGCAGATATTAAAAGGCGACCTTAGAGAGCAGATAGACGAGGTTCTCTCTCAGCTAAACGACCGTGAAAAAGCTGTTATTTGCATGAGATTTGGTCTACTTGAAGACGAAAGCGATAGAACACTAGAAGAGATAGGCAAGGCTCTTAATGTAACTCGTGAGCGTGTTCGTCAGATAGAAAGCTCAGCCATTAAAAAGCTAAAACACCCTAAAGTGGGCAGAAAACTCAAAAACTACATCGAGGGATAATTTCTCTCGATCTTCTTTTTTTGACAAAACTACATTTTAATACATTGTAATTTTCAAATTTTTAATAGAATATATAAAAATTTAAGCAGATAAAAACATAAGCCCAAATTTGGGCTTATGAAAGAAGTCTATCAAGTTGGGTTTGCAAGCTTGTAATATTATGTGTTTGCGCCAAAATGGCTGCATTTATGCTCAAATTTGCATTTTGAAGATCATTTAAATTCTTGGCGATATCATTGTTTTGCAGGTTACTCTCACTCTCTTTTAGTGCTATACTTTGCGCAACAGAAGCATTTATGCCTGAAGCTATACCATTTTGCGCAGAGCCTATTTGAGTGCGAAGAGAATTGATATTAGAGATTATATCGGTTGCATTAGAGCCATCTTCATCTATTGTCATTAAAGAATTTGTGTTTAAATTTATGCTCTCCATGCCATTGCCTGTAACAAAATTTAGCTCTGATCCAAAAACATTTCTACCGTTAAACGTAGCGTTACTTAGGCTATCGCTCATAGAATTTGAAAGTGCGTTGATCTCACCTCGTATCATTGAGCGCTGGCTGTCATTTAACGCAGCATTATTTAAAGATACCGAAAGTTCATTTATACGATTTGCACTTTGGCTTAAATTTGACAGCGTGGAGTCAGCGATTTGAAGCATGCCTATGGCATCGTTTGCATTAGCAATACCTTGCTCAAGAGTGTTACTTTGGAGCATAAGGGAGTCCGCGATAGCAAGGTTTGAGCCGTCAATCCCACCTAAAGCACGCGCGACAGCGATATTTTTCAAAGCTTTTTCTTGCTGGTCGTTATTATTTTGTGCAACATTATACATATTTGTCGCAGATAAGTTGTTCAACTTCATTTTAACCCCTTTACTCTATTTACAAGGCATTGTATAGTTTTAAACTAAATTTAACCTAAAAATCCTCTAAGCGAACTTTTACCGATCTTTCGTGTGCGCCAAGCCCCTCTGCATCGGCTAAATTCATACATGCTTTGCCAAGCTCTTTTATGCCTTTTCTGCCAATAGAGATTATAGAGCTTTTCTTCATGAAATTTTCAACCCCTAGAGGCGAGTAAAATCTAGCGCTTCCGCCCGTTGGCAAAGTATGATTTGGTCCGGCTAGATAATCACCCATGGCTTCTGGTGTAAAATGTCCGAAAAATATCGCTCCGGCATGCCTTATGTCGTTCATATAGCTTAGTGCGTCATTTGTCGCGATTTCAAGGTGTTCTACAGCTAGTTCATTCATAAGCTCAACGCACTCTTGCATGTCTTTTGCTACTATTATCGCGGCTTTATTGCGTATGCTTTCTGCTGCGATAGCTTCGCGCTTTAGACTCTTTAATTCACTTGCAACGTGCTTTGAAACTTTATTAGCAAAAGCCTCTACCGGAGTTATTAAAAAGCTACTTGCAAGCTCATCATGCTCTGCCTGACTTAAAAGATCGATCGCGATATGGCGAGCATTTGCGCTGTCATCCGCTATGATACCTATCTCGCTTGGACCCGCTATCATGTCTATGTTTACTTCACCATAAACAAGCTTTTTAGCGGTTGCTACGTAGATATTTCCGGGACCTGTTATAACATCCACCTTTGGAACACTCTTAGTTCCGTATGCCATGGCCGCTATCGCACTTGCTCCGCCTATTTTAAATGCCGTTTTGATACCACAAAGATGCATGGCTGCAAGTAAAAGAGAGTTTACGTTGCCGCCGATAGCAGGGGTGCAAACCACTATCCCTTTTACTCCTGCAACTATGGCAGGAACAGCATTCATCAAAAGCGAACTAGGATATGCCGCTTTACCACCCGGTATATAAAGTCCCGCTCTATCTACCGGAGTATACTTAGCACCCAAAAGCACATCGTGCTCATCACGCATACTCCAAGTTTTTGGCACGGATTGCTCGTGATAGGCTTTTATGCGCTCGTAAGCTAGCTTTAACGACTCTCTAAGCGTGTTATCAAGCGCGTCATAAGCCTCTTGCATTTGTTTGGTTGATATCAATAGATCCTGTGTGGATGTGGGAGTAAATTTATCAAATTTTGCTATTTGCGCAAAAAGTGCATCATCTCCGTCTTTTTTTATATCTTCGATGATTTTCATAACAGTCGGCATAACACCGCTCATGTCCATATCAGAACGCCTTACTAGTTGTGAGAATTTATCCCTAAAATCAGCGTCGTTTGTGTGTAAAAATTTCATAATTCTCCTTTAAATTTTCTCTCATATCGCATTTTTTGGCTTATATTGCCAAGAATTCCTCCTTGGTGAATATAAAGGATATCGCCGCTAAATGCGTCCAAATTTGAAAATAGCGTTAAAAAGCCGACCGGATCGTAAATGAGCTCAAACTCAACTCCTGTTTCGTTTAAAATTTCACGCCAAATTTTATAAAGCTCAAGTTTTAAATCCCCAAAATGATACTTCTTAGGAGGATTTAAAATTTGAACTTTTGAATTTTTATCAAGAGCAAAAATTTCATCTTGTAAAAATTTAACATCGCCGACACAAGGGCAAGTAAATACTCTTAAATTTGAATTTTTAGCAAGATAAGCTGCACTCGTTCCTGTACCTGATGGCAAAAAGATATCAGGTCTTATGCTATTTTTTTCGCACCATTTTTCTATTTGCATAGCTTGTGTTTTAAAGCCAAATTCGGCTTCAGTCATCGCCACGCCCTCTTCTATAAAAAAAGCATCATCTTGGCTTGCTAGCTCTTTTGCAAGTGACCTTCTATCTTGCGCGACAAATATCTTCATGCCGTTTTGTAGGGCAAATTTAAAATTTCCAACAGGCTTTTCTTGCAAATTCGAGTTTAAATGAGAAACCACAAAGCAAAATTCAAGACCTCGCATCTTTGCAAACACACTAAGACTATACATGGCATTTGACTGACTTGAACCATGTGAGACTATGCGTTTTATACCTTTTAAGTCGCTATTTAAAAAATACTCAAGCTTTCTGGCCTTGTTGCCGTTAAATTCGCCAAGCAGATCGTCTCTTAGCAAAAACATCTCACGTCCGCAAAATTTAAACTTCTCTATCATGGCGTATGTTCCAAAAATTTCTCTATCTCTTTTATCGCCTCTTTGTTTGAGATCAAAAATTTTATCTCTATCCTTCGTGAGGCGTCTTTGTCTTCTACTCCATCTTTCATTACAAGCTCGTTAAAGCTACGGCCGCTTGCAACGAGATGTTTTCTTAAATTTTCATCGCTACTATATGAATTTATAAAATCCATCACAGCATAAGCTCTGCGCTGCGAAAGCTCGAGGTTATAAAGATAGCTTCCGTCACTATCGGTAAAGCCCTCTATCATAATTTGATCGATGTTTTTAGATATCTCTTCATCATTTAAAAGCACATCGAAGTATTTTTGTAAGGTAAGCTTTAATTCATTTTTAACTTCATCTTTTATCTCCGCCCTACCCTTATCAAAAAGGACAGAAGAACTTAGTTTTAAAGCTCCTGAATTCGGATCTATAGCGATATCGCTTCCGAGTCTTTCTTTAAGAGCCCCTATAACCTTTACTCTAATGCCTGTTAAATTTTTAATACGACTTTTTGTTATATTAAGGTCTCTTAAAATTTCATCATATCTAGCCTCTTTTTGGCTTACCTGCTCGAGCAAAAAGGCGATTTTAGCTAAATTTTTCTCATTATCTTCGCTTTGAGTTGTTGCGTTTTCTTCAGCCGCTTTTAACTCGTCTGTTAGGATTATCATTTGTTGATTTAAATTTAAAATACTCGCATTTAGGTCTTTTATACTTGTATTTGCGTCTAAATTTTCATTTACAGCTCTCTCTAACCGCTCTTTTAGCGCATCAAGCTCAACTATGTAAATTTCATTTGCTTTTTTAAGCTCTAAATTTTCATCGCCTATTTTTGCAAGCTCGCTTTTTAAGGCTGCATTTAGCCTATCAAGCGTGATATTTTTACCTTGTTCGTCTTTTAAATTTGCAAGAGCTGCGATTATGGCTTGCTCTTTGCTTGCCAGGGTATTTTGAGAAAGAACATACTTAACGACTATCGCGCCGATAAGTAGCATAAAAACAAAAAGCAATCCCGCTATAAGGTCTGCATACGAAACCCAAAATGTCGAGGATGCTTGGTCTTTTTTATCTATTTTCATCTATCAAATTTGCATTTTCTATTTTTTGTATGATTAAGCTAGCTTCTTGATCGATCTCTTTTACGCTTTTTTTAAGTTCCGCGATCAAGACATCACGCTCTTTTTCTCTTTCAGAACTCTTTATCTCCTGCTCATAAACACTTTTAAATTCGCTTACTCCATCAAAAATACTTTGCCTAAACGACTTCATAGCAGCATTTTGCTCATTTAAAAGTTTAACCGAAAATTCTTTTAAACTTAAGTCAAAAAGTTTTAAATTTTCCGAGAATTTAGCCACACTTTTATCAAGACTTACCATCTTGCTCTCATTTAGTTCGCTTGCTCTGTTGTATTGGGTTGAAATTTTTAACTCCAACTCTTTTAAAGAGTCGTTAAACGAAGACATGACATTTAAAATATCTGAATGAATTTTAATAAATTCGTCCTGTCTACTTGCGGCTTTATTTAAAATTTTTACATTTTGCTCTAAAGTCTCGGAAGCTTGAGCGACTATTTTTTGCTGCGCTTCTTCAAGCTGCATAAAGTTGCTAAATTTAGCCTCAGTAACGCTATCAAGCCGTTTAAAATACTCTTCATTGCTTACTCGGGTAAACATGACTTTCATATCTTCAAAATGTGAACTTGCAGCACTCATATACAACTGTTCAAGCTCGTCTTTTTGCCAGAAAAATTCTCTACTTAACTCTTTTTGTTCGTTGGCAAATTTTTCAAATTTTGATATACCTATCTTTTCAAAAAACATCCACCAAAGCGCAAGAAATATACCGTATATCGACACATAAAATGCCGTACCAACACCGTTTAGCAAGATAGCTATCTCTTTTTCAAGCTCTCCGGCCGTACCTGAACTAAACGAAGGCATAGACATGGCTATACTTATAAATGTGCCTAAAATTCCAAGCATAGGAAATACGGCAGAGCCTATACTTGCTAGATTGTCATTTCTAAAATTTCTTGTGTATTCGTCTAAAAATTCATTAAAACCGGCTCTTGACTTCTTGAGTCCTGAAATTTCAAGCAAATGTGAAACGATAAATTTTTTAAGGCTTTGCCTAAAATCATCGCCTCTTGCACGAAAAATACTATACGCATACTCCGCACTATGACGAGTAAATATCACGGCTACGATCAAGATAATAGCCATCATCACTATCGTGTGCGCTTTCATCTCAAAGTTGATAACTTCAAGGTATGCAAGCAAGGCTAAAACAAAGGTAGCAACCGGTAAAAAGATAATCTTAAAAAAAACAAAGATAGAGCGGTCTGCCTTGGTTTGAGGTAAGGCAAGATCGCTAAAGTCGTTATTGACCGACATTTTATTAATTCCTATTTAAACAGTTCAGATCAGAAAATGCAACTTGCAAGCGTTTTATCACGCTCTCTTCGCCACACCTTATCCATTTTCTTGGATCGTAATATTTTTTATTCGGCTTATCATCGCCTTCGGGGTTACCGATCTGCGCTTGAAGGTAGCCTCTATTTTTGGCTTCGTATTCGCGCACACCATCCCAAAACGCCCACTGCGTATCAGTGTCGATATTCATTTTTATCACGCCGTAACTTACGGCATCTTTGATATCTTTTAGCTCGCTGCCACTTCCACCGTGAAATACAAAATTTACAGGCTTTTTGTCGCTTGTATTAAATTTCTTTGCGACATACTCTTGTGAATTTTTAAGAATTTCGGGACGTAAAACAACATTGCCGGGTTTATAAACTCCATGAACATTGCCAAAACTTGCGGCTATGCTAAATTTATCACTTATCTTACTAAGTCTTTCATAAGCAAGAGCTACATCTTCGGGTTGTGTGTATAAAAGTGCGTTATCGACATTTGTATTATCCACCCCGTCTTCTTCGCCACCGGTTACACCCAGTTCTATCTCAAGGGCGATGTCAAGATCGCTAAGTTCTTTTAGATACTTTTCACAAGTACTTAAATTTTCTTCCAAACTCTCTTCGCTAAGATCAAGCATATGAGAGCTAAAAAGTGGTATACCATGAGTTTTTTTATGCTCCTTTGAAGCCTGTATAAGAGCATCTATCCAAGGCAAAAGCTTACGAGCGGCGTGATCGGTATGAAGCACTACCGGCACTCCGTAAGCCTTTGCTAGCAAGTGAACATGCTTAGCTCCAGCAATAGCACCTAAAACATCTCCACCCTGACAGCTTTTACCTGCGTAAAAACTGGCTCCACCGTTGCTAAATTGAATAATAACGGGCGAATTTGCCGTTTTTGCCGCTTCTAGTACCGCATTTACAGAGTTAGAACCTACGACATTTACTGCAGGTATAGCAAAACCTTGCTCTTTTGCATATGCATATAGCTTATTTAGATCCTCGCCACTTACAACACCGGCTTTTACAACATCTAAAACGCCCATTTTATCCTCCGATTACTTGTATTCTATTTTAGATTTAGAGCGAAGCGCATCTGTTTTTTGTCTAATTTGACCTTGAAATTTTTCTAGTTTTAAATTTTGTTCAATTTGACCTTTAGCTTGATCAAATGAAACTGTTCCGGCAGGCCTTGAATCCTCTTTTAAGATAACATGATATCCAAATTGAGTTTGAACAGGCTTTGCAGAAATTTCACCTTTTTTAAGTGCAAAAGCAGCATCGGCAAAAGGTTTAACCATCTGGCTTTGACCAAACCAGCCAAGCTCGCCACCGTGTGCCGCAGAGCCTTTGTCGATTGATTTAGCGCTTGCTAGCTCAGCAAACTTCTTAGTTAGTGCATCACCTTTTAATTTTTTAAGCTCAGCTATAACAGCCCCAGCCTCTTTTTCGTCACCCAAAAGTATATGGCGAGCACGGGCTTGAGCCGGTTGAGAGAAATTTTCTTTGTTTTTGTTGTAAAAATCTTTTATCTCGGCATCACTTACTTTAATGCCGTCAAACATTTTTTTCATATATACGTCAAGAGCGATACTATCACGAACATTTTGCATAGCTTTTGTAAATTCAGGATCTTTTTCTATGCCTGTTGCTTTAGCGTCTTTAAGTAAAAGTTTTCTATTAATCAAATCATCAACAACGCGTTTTTTACCATCAGCAGGAAGCTGTGAAAGTTGGCTCGCGTCAAATCCAGGCATAGCAGCGCTTAACAAAGCAGCAACCTCGCTATCTTCTATGCTCTCGCCATCAACTGTAGCCATAACGGCAGCATTTAGGCTAAGTGCGGTAGCCAAGCTTAAAAACGTTGGAAATAAAAATTTCTTCATAAACATCCTTTATAAAATTTTGTTTTAAACCAGTTATTATATCCAAAGAATACGTTACTTTTTATTAATTAAATGCTAAAATCACAAAATGAGAACGAAAAAAGATATATCGAAAATCAAAAATTTATTTTTGCAAAATTACAAAGATGCAAAAAGCGAACTTCAGTGGAAAAACAACTACGAACTAATAGTCTGCGTCATGCTATCGGCACAGTGCACCGATAAGCGTGTAAACCTAATTACTCCGGCACTTTTTGAAGCCTATCCCGATGTAAATTCCTTATCAAATGCCAATCTTGCGAGCGTGAAATTGTTTATAAATTCTTGCAGTTTTTTTAACAATAAAGCACAAAATTTAATAAAAATGGCAAAAAGTGTTGTTGATGATCACGGTGGAGAAATTCCGCTCACAGAGAGCGAACTAATAAATTTAGCAGGAGTTGGAACAAAAACTGCCCATGTCGTCATGCTAGAAGCACTTGGTGCTAATGTAATGGCAGTAGATACGCATGTATTTAGAGTTTCACATCGTCTTGGTTTAAGCAGTGCAAAAACCCCACAAACAACCGAGGCTGATCTTATTTTAGCTTTTAAAACAGATCTTGGCAGGCTTCATCAAGCAATGGTGCTTTTTGGTAGATATGTCTGCAAGGCTCAAAAACCACTTTGCGGCGAATGCTTTTTATATGAGCTTTGCAAAAGCAAGGATAAAGTGCAAATTTAATGTAAATTTTATATCATATTAAGTTGCAATTATCTAAAAGATACTATAATATAAATAAAATCAAAAGGATAAAAATGCCTACTTCAATAAATTCTTACGGAAGTTATCAAAGCTATGATATCTACAAAAATCAAAACAAAACGCGAGAGCAAAATGCTCAAAACAAAAATAACGAAGAGCGAATTCAAAACACACAAGCATCTCAAGCCGAGCAAAGTCAAAGAGCAAACGAACAAAGACAACTAGAACAAACCGAGCAGAGTCAAAACCAAGAACAAAGCAGGCAAGAAAGAGGAAGCCTAAACATCTTAGTTTAAGCGTTTATGTAAATTTAAAATGCTTATAGTTTCTAAGCATTTTAAATGAAATTTTATGTAAAATTTTACAAATTTAATATCTGCTAATTATATTTCTAACGACACTTGCTATAATATCAACCGAAGCTAGCTCACATCTTTCGTGAGTAGAGTGCGGAGAGTAGATATTTGGTCCTATGGAACAAGTCTGCATATCATCTCTGCCCTCACAAAGCACACCACACTCAAGCCCTGCGTGTATAGCCTTTATCTTTGCATCCGGTTTAAATTTTTGAAGTTCATCCAAAACAGCATAAGCAAATTCATCTGCACTAGGCTCCCAGGGATTAGAGCGCTCATTGATACTAATGTCAAAACCAAGCGCACTAGCCATTTCGCCGATCTCAAACTCGAGCCTTGAAATTCCATCCATACTCATAGAGCGAGCGTAAAATTCCACCCAGGTCTTACCGTTGTGATTTTTTACGGTAGATAAATTTACACTATCTTTTGGTAAATTTAACTCCACATCATAGCTTCTTACGCCCTGCGAAAAACCATTTATAAAAGCTAAAATTTGATCTGAATTTTTTAAAATTTTAGCAGTACCGTCAAGCTTCTTAACGCAAATATGCAAGTCATCGCTTTTTAATTTGTTCTGACTTACTACGACAGCCTTTGCGTTAACCGGTATAGAGTTGCTTCTTTCGCCGCCTTCTATACTTACTAGCTTCGCACCGTTTTGTCTTATAAAGCGAGCTAAAATTTTAATAGCGTTTGGTATATCTTTTTGTATCTCAACACCGGAGTGTCCACCAGGATATCCGCTAACGATAACTTCATAAACATCGCCGCTTGATACAGTCTTTGTATCTGCGTCAATGCATGCAAAGATATTTATACCTCCTGCACAACCAACTATAACCTCGCTGTCATCTTCGCTGTCTAAATTTAAAAGCTTTTTGCTTGCAAAATTACCGTCAAATCCATTTGCTCCTATAAGCCCAACCTCTTCGTCGTTTGTAAAAAGACATTCTAAATTTTCAAATTCCTTCATCATCTGCATCATGATAGCGACACCCATGCCATTATCGGCACCCAAAGATGACTCTTTAGCGCTTAAAAAACCATCTTTTTCGACAAGCTCGAGCTTTGGCGTATGGCCCACACAAACCATATCATAGTGACTTTGCAAGCAAATTTTAGGCTCACCTTTTATCGCGTGGATATTTCCAACCTCATCAACGTCCACGCTATATCCGTGATTTTTGGCATAATTAGCCAAAAAGTCGCGCAACTCTTTTGTATTAAAACTGCAATGAGGAATTTGTGAAATTTCCTTAAATTTGTCTAAAATTTGAACTTCTTTCATGAGTGCCTACTTTAAAACAATACCAGGATAGCCTATAGCCTCTATAGCTTTAAGCAAGTCATCTTCCTTAACTCCATCCACCGTAATAACATCCGCCGTTTTACTACGTAAAGAAACTTTGGCACTTTGAGTGCCCTCAACTCCAAGCAGTGCTTTTCTAACCATTGACGTGCAAAGTGGACAATGCATAGCCTCTACTTGTATCTTAAAATTTTGATCCGAAAATGCAACCGTACAAATTAGTAGTGCAAATAAAATTTTACTCATAAAAGTCTCCCAACAGCTCTGGATAAACAAGCATAAAAACAATCAAAATCCCCAAAAGAACATATATAAATATCCACTTTTTCTTAGCATAATTTAGCGCGCAAGACTTTGGCTTATAAAACACAAAAAATGCCGAAGCAACGAAAAATATCACCGAAAGTATGCTAAAAAACGTGCGATACTCATAAAATGCGCTAGTCCAAGACAAAAATGAAAAAGAGGTTCCAAACAGTAAAAAAAGTAGCGCAGGTAGGCAACAAAGCGTTGCCATAAATGCGCTAATAGCCGAGGTTATGATAAACCAAACGTGCTTCAAATTTAAATTTCTTTCGATACGTAATCGTAGCTAAATTCTTTTGGGTTGTAATAATCTAACGTGTTGCCATCAACCTCAGCATATGGATAGCCAAAGTTATTTATAGGTCTTTGCTCGGCAAGTGGCTTTAGGTCAAAGTCTCTACCGTAGTTAAAGCCTATCCAGCACATTTCCCAGTTACCAAATAGATAATCACGAATTTGAGCCAATTTTGTGTCGCTGTTGCTTAGTTTTTCGCCCAGTCTTACCTTTGTAACATCAGCAGGATCAACAGGCACCCAGCCATATCCTTTTAGATAAAATTCCGCCCTACAGTGCTGTCCGCCAGATATATGACTTAAGCCGTCCTCTTTTGGAGCTGCGCCCATTTGACCTGAAAATCTCGAAGCACCAACGCGGATACCAAATAACTCACGAGCAGGAATTCCAACCGCCCTACAAAGTCCGACAAACACACTGTTTATATCGGTGCATTTACCGACTAGTTTACCGCTTTCAAGGATAGCTTTTACATCTCCTCTGCCACATCCAGGCACGCTATTGTCACGCTCCATAGTGTTTGCGACCCAGTTATATATCAAACGAGCTTTTTCTAAGTCACCTTTTGTTTTACCGATGATCTTGTCAGCAAATTCTTTAACTATGCCTGTTGTAGGAATTTGAGCGGTTGCTTTTAGATAAAACTCGATCTCTTTGCTTAATTTTTCATTTTCGTTAAAATTAACCTTTGAAAAGTCGGTATTTCTCTCAGTAGTTCTTACTTTAAATTCAACATCTATTGCTGGATCTACTTGACCCTCTTTAAAGTCGGCAAATAGCGTTGGGATGGCAATATCTGAAATGTAATACTCTTTTGCATTTGTTGTTATCTTATAGTCGCTTACTAATTGTTGAAAATCGGTTGAAGTAACAAGAGGTAACCAAAAACGAGCGTTTTTACCCTTTTCTTTTAGTAAATGACTTAATCTAACGTCAAACGTCCTAACCGCACTACTTTTGCTCTCGTTAGCAGCCGCAAATGCTACGCTTGGCAGCACGCTTGCCGCACCCAAAACTCCACCTATTTTAAAAAAATCACGTCTTTGCATGAAATGCCTTAATAATAAAATGGCTAACCTAAGCCCTAAAAACGAACATTTTACTATAAAATATTAAATTTTATGCTAAAATCAAATCCATGAATAAATTTCTTAAAATATTACTTTTAATGCTTATTGTTTTTGTTTTTAACGGTTGTATTTTTTTAAATGAGCGCGGAATTTCAACACAGTATTACAACGACTGTAAAGAGTATTATGACGCGACTGGCACATATCGCAAAGAGTGTCCGCACAACATCATAGACTGGAAGTAGCGTGCAAAATTTCATAAAAGAAAGACAAAAGATATTAAATTCATCTAAAAATTTAGAACTTCTTTCACGCATAAATGCACTAGGAAAGTTTGATTGCGAGTGTGAATTTAACGATATTGTTAGTATTAAATTTAACGGTCTAATCACTCAAAAACAAGAACAGATAGAGGCGATCGCAAAAGAGCTTAAGCCATGGAGAAAAGGTCCGTTTGCGCTTGGAGAGCTTTTTATAGATACAGAGTGGCAAAGCTTTATAAAATACAACCTACTTAAACCACATATAAATTTAAAAGATAAAGTTGTAGCCGATGTGGGGTGCAATAACGGATATTACATGTTTCGCATGCTTAAAGAAAAACCAAAAAAATTAGTCGGCTTTGACCCTAGCGTGCATACGTTTATGCAGTTTAATTTCATAAACCATTTTGTGCGCTCAAATATCATATATGAGCTTTTAGGAGTTGAGCATTTAGCGCATTACGAGCACAAATTTGACACCATCTTTTGCCTTGGCGTGATATATCACAGAAGCGATCCGGTAAAAATGCTAAAAGAACTTAAAGGTTCACTTAATAAGGGCGGAGAAGTATTTTTAGATACGATGTATATAGATATGCCGGGTGATTTTGCATTAACACCAAAGCTTACGTATTCAAAGATACCAAACATATACTTTGTCCCTACTATCGGTGCGCTTGAAAATTGGTGTGAAAGGGCTAAATTTAGTGATTTTGAAATTTTAGCCACAAAACCTACCGACGTAAACGAACAAAGAAAAACCGAGTGGATAGACGGACAGAGTTTAGAAAATTTTCTTGATCCAAACGATAGCTTAAAAACTATCGAAGGTTATCCTGCTCCAAACCGAGTGTATATAAAAATAAAAATTTAAGGATAAAAATGGCTGAAAACAGCATTTATGAAGAGGTTGGTGACTCTCAAATCGTCCTTCCTGAAGACGAAAATCCATTTCGCAATGAGATAAAAACATCACCAAATATCAAGTTAAGCCTAACCGGCGTAACGACATTTTTAGAAAAAAATCACGCAAAAACAAAATTTTTTACCACAAACGAAATGGTAGCCGACGGCTCTGATCTCATCCATAGCGGATTTATATTTTCCGCGGCAAACTACGCGGCTCTTGTTGCCATCAATGAAGAATTTTGCGTCACCATAAATGCTCGTATAAATTTTTACGGCCCGATCAAACTTGGAGAGATCGTAGAATTTGATGCAAGAGCTTACTTTGACGAGTCGCGCAAACGCGAAGTAAGAGTCATAGGCAAACTTCACGACATGAAGGTATTCGAGGGGACATTTCAACTCGTTGCACTCGAAGAGCATATTTTCTTAGCACAACAAAAAAATATCCAACGCGAAGGCGCTATTAGACGTGCTAAAGAGCGACAGGATAAGGCTAAATAGAAGCCACTATCCTTATCCACATATCAAGCCTGCTTTGCTCCGCACTTAGGCTGCTTGGCTCACCGTGTCCTGGATAGAGCTTGTAGTCACCGCTTATTTTTGAGCATTTTTCAAGGCTTTTTAGCATATCTTCTTTGTTTGAATACGGAAAATCCCACCTGCCAATACTATCTCTAAACAAGAAATCACCGCTAAACATACAGCCATTTATCTCTATCATTGAACATCCTGGCGTATGTCCTGCAAAGTGATGGAATTTTATATTAAACGAGCCGATAGTAACGCACTCTTGGTCTTTAAAAAATACATCTGGAGTAAATAGCTCATATCCATATCCAAAAATATCATTTTGCGCCCAAAATGCGTCCTCTTCATGGATATAAATAGGCGCCTTAAACTTATTTTGGACCTTTAAAACATCAAAAATATGGTCAAAATGCCCATGTGTACAAAGTATAGCCTTTAAATTTGTAACATTTTGACCAATCCACTCAAACGAACCTTTACCTGGATCTACAACAAGTTGCATACCGTCTTGTTCTACTATGTAACAGTTTGTAGCGTATTCTCCAAAACTTTTTGATAACACTTTCATTTTAAATACTTTAATTTATTTTTTTAAGAATTTTACAATAAAATTATGAAAACTTAACTAAAAATTTATATATGTTAAGTATAATAATACAAATTTTTTAAACAATGATACCAAAATGAGAGATTTTAAAGAGTTAGAGCTAAAACTGGTTGCTTTTATAAGAGACTACTGTAAAAATATCGGTGTCGAAAATTTACTTCTTGGTATGAGCGGAGGGCTTGATTCTGCTATAGTGGGCGCACTTTGCGCAAAGGCAATGCCTCAAAATACACACGCCCTAATCATGCCGACTAAAAATTCCGACCCAAAAAATATAAAAGATGCAACTGAATTTTGTCAAAAGAGAAACATTAAATTTAAAATCTTAAGCATAGAAAGCATTTTAGGCGCATACCAAGAGAGTATAGACACAAATTTAAACAATATTCGAAAAGGAAATTTAAGTGCAAGAATAAGAATGAGCCTTTTGTATGACTACTCGGCAGACATAAGAGCTATCGTTGTGGGAACTAGTAACAAAAGTGAACTCATGCTTGGATACGGAACTATATTTGGCGATATGGCATGTGCAATAAATCCTATCGGAGAGCTTTATAAAACTGAAATTTTTGAGTTTGCTAGGTATCTTGAGATAGACGGAAATATCATAAACAAAGCGCCATCAGCCGATCTTTGGGAAGGCCAAAGCGACGAAGAAGATATCGGATATAGCTATGAAGTGGTTGATGAAATTTTAATAGCGACAAAAAACGGTGAAATTTATAATAAACAAATCGAAGAAAAATTTGGCAAAAAAACAGTTCAAGAGATACTAAAAAGAGTAAAATCAAACGAATTTAAGAGGCGAATGCCTCTGATAGCAAAAATTTAGGGGGCAAGACATGGAAGAAATTTCATTTTATAAACCAACCATTACGGAGCGCGAAAATGAACTTATACAAGATGTTTTAAAAAACCAAAATTCAAACAAAACCATTAAAGCACTAGAAGATACTTTGCAAAAATATTTCGGTGCAAAACATGTCATAAGCACAAACAACCTAGCCGCAGCACACCACTTAGCCTTAAGTGCAATGGAGATAAAACGTGGAGATAAGATTATTTGCTCGGTAAATTCATTTCCAAGTGTAGCCCAATCAATCAGGCACTTTGATGCCGAGCCGATATTTGTCGATATAAACGAAGATGACTTTAACATAAACCCGGACTCACTTGAAAAAGCCCTCAAAGAGTATAATCATAAAAAACTAAAAGGAATTTTTGTAAGTCACATAGCAGGACAAAGTGCTCCGGTTGATGAGATAAACGAGATAGCAAAACATTATGACGTAAAAGTATTAGATGATGCAAATCGCTCTATCGGACTAACATACAATGGCGCCAAAATCGGCAATGAAAACTCATTTTTATCATGCTTTCAGACGTATTCGCAAGTAAACAACCCTATCGCAACAGCTGGATTTTTCACAACAAATGACGACAAGATTGCGGAACGCGCGAGACTTCTTAGAAACTACGCACTTATAAACGGTATCGATAAATACGGCAACTTAGGCTATATTTATGACGTAGTTGACATCGGTCTTAAATACGATATAAGTGCATTAAATGCCGCATATGCCACTGCCCAGATAGAGAAAAACGATATGTTTATCAAACGCAGAAAAGAGATAGCTGAAATTTATAACAAAGAGTTAGCAAACTGTCCTCACATAACAACTCCTATTAAAAAACGTGACCATGTATACTCTCAGTATATAATCAAAATCGATAAAAACCGCGACAGTTTTGCACGTGAGCTACTGGAAAATGACATCCATACTTCGTTACACTATATACCGATACATCTTTTAAGTTACTACAAGGCTAAATACAACCTTAAAGTAAACGCCTACCCTAGTGCACTTAAGGTATATCAACAAGTGCTTTCTTTGCCTATTTATAACGCTTTAAAAGACGAAGAGGTTTATTATATTTGCGAAAAGATTAAAGAGATATCAAAATCACGTGTCTAAAAGCACATTTAAACAAAATTTATACATTTGGGCGGAGAATTATTTTTACCGCCCTAATTTCACTCAAAAGCTTCTTTCTTTTATACTTTTACCACTGTCTTTAATATATGCTTTTGTTATTTATATCAAAAAATACACAAGTAAAGAGAAGGATCTTGGTATTAAAATTTTAAGCATAGGCAACCTTAGCTTGGGAGGAAGCGGCAAAACTCCGCTTGGTATCGCGATAGCAAACGAATTTGACGGTGCTTTTATCATACTAAGAGGATACGGCAGAAGTAGTAAAGGTCTTGTAAAGGTATGCGTAAACGGTCAAATTTTAACAGACGTAAAAACAAGTGGCGATGAGGCGATGGAGTATGCCATAAGTGTAAAAAATACAAACGTCATCGTTAGTGAAAACCGAGATGAAGCTATATATGAAGCAAAAAAAATGGGTGCAAGGTATATTATTTTAGATGATGGTTTTGGTAAATTTCACATTAAAAAATTTAATATCCTAATCCAGCCAAACCCTCTTCCAGCGCTAAATTTTACCATACCTAGCGGGGCTTATAGATATCCTGTTGGCTTTTATAGATTTGGGGATTTCATAGCTAAAGAGGGTGTTTCGCACTTTAGAAAAACTCAAATTTTTAACCAAACAGATAAGATGCTTTTAGTCACAGCAATAGCCAATCCAACGCGCCTAGAGCCATTTTTCAACCAAACAGTAGCGCAAATTTTTTATCCAGATCATCACGACTTTAATAAACAAGAGCTTGCAAAGCTTCTTAACTCTTACAAAGCTACATCCTTACTTATGACACAAAAGGATTTTGTAAAAGTAAAAGACTTCAATCTCCCTATCTCGCTTATAAAACTACACACAACGCTTAGTAATGAGCTAAAAAACGCCATAAAACAAGCAATTTAAACGGTTTTTTGCTATAATCTAGGATTTTAAATACAAGGAAAAACTTTGAAAGATAAACTTCAAACCGCACAGGTGATCATATCTGCTCTACCATATATCCAAAAATTCCGCGATAAAATTTTCGTTGTGAAATATGGCGGCTCGGCTCAACTTGATGAAAATTTAAAGAGTGATTTCATCAAAGATATCGCCCTACTTCAGCTTGTAGGCTGCAAGGTTATCGTAGTTCACGGCGGCGGTAAAAAGATAAACTCATATCTTGATAAGCTAAATATAAAAAGCGAATTCGTAGACGGTCTTAGAGTAACAGATAAAGAAGCCATGGAAGTCGTCGAGATGGTTCTTAGCGGAAATATCAACAAAGAACTAACTGCACTTTTAAATAAAAATGGCGCAAGAGCCATAGGTGTTAGTGGCAAAGATGCAAATTTATTAAAAGCTAAAACGCTAAATAACGGCAAATACGGCTTTGTCGGCGAGATAGAATACGTAAATACAGCCGTGCTAAACGGGCTTTTACAAAATGGGCTTATACCTGTTGTGGCACCTATTGCAACTGACGATGAGGCAAATAGCTACAACATAAACGCCGATCTTTGCGCAAGCAAGATAGCAAGTGCGCTAAAGGCCGAAAGAGTAATATTTTTAACCGATACTCAAGGAATTTTAGATAACGATAAAAAGCTCATCAGCAAACTAAACGAATCACAGATAAATGAGCTAAAAAATACCGGCGTTATAAGCGGAGGCATGATACCAAAAGTCGATGCGGCTTTAGAATGCGTAAAAAGCGGCGTTAAAAACGCACACATACTTGATGGGAGACTATCGCATTCATTACTTCTTGAGCTATTTACCGACGACGGTATAGGAACTATGATAAGACAATAAATTTAAGAGATCAAAGGAAACAACATGAAACTGCACCCAACAAGAGCCAAGAAAAACGAAAAATCAAAAAAAGTCGGTTTAAAACGCGCTTTACTTAATCCAAGTAGCGAACACGGCGGACTTTACGCACCAGTTAAGCTACCAAAGATAAGTGATAAAAAATGGCGCGAACTAAGCAAGCTAAGCTATGAAAAACTAGCCCTTTATATAATCTCTTTATTTAAATTTAACATAGATAAAAACGTCTTTAAAAAAGCAGTAAAAAGATATAAAAACTTTGACAAGCCAGCATCTCCGGTTGAATTTAAAAAACTTGGTAAAAATTTATATATAAATGAACTATATCACGGTCCTACACGCGCTTTTAAAGATATGGCTCTTCAGCCTTTTGGAGAAATTCTAAGCTCTCTTGCGCAAGAAAAAAACAAAAACTATCTCATCATGTGCGCTACTAGCGGCGATACCGGACCTGCAACACTAAAAACCTTCGCTAATGCTAAAAATATAAAAGTCGTCTGCTTATATCCTGCAAATGGCACCAGCGAGGTTCAGCGCCTACAAATGGTATGCATGAAGGGCGATAACCTAAAAACTATCGGCATCAAAGGCGATTTTGACGACGCGCAACGAGCACTTAAAACGCTTTTGGCAAGCGAAAATTTTAAAGCGCAATTAGCCAAAAACAAACTCAGTCTAAGTGCCGCAAACTCCGTAAATTTCGGAAGAATTTTATTTCAGATCATATATCACGCATACGCTTATGCAAGACTTTTGAAAAATGGTAAATTAGCAAAGGGCGAGAGTTTTGACATCATCGTGCCTAGCGGAAACTTCGGTAATGCCTTAGGTGCATACTATGCTAAAAAAATGGGCGCTAAAATCGGCAAAATCAAAATCGTTTCAAACGCAAACAATATCTTAACAGAACTCTTTAATACAGGAATTTACGATCTTAGGGGCAAGAAATTACTTCAAACGATAAGCCCTGCCATGGATATTTTAATTAGCTCCAATATCGAAAGATTGCTGTTTGATAAATTTGGCGCCGTTCGCACAAAAGAGCTTATGGATAAGCTAAGTAAAGATAAATTTTACAAGCTTGATAAAAATGAGCTGAAGGCATTAAAAGCTGAATTTGAAGCGGACTTTTGCACTGATAGTAAGTGTGAGAGTTATATAAAAGAATGGATGGACAAAGGCGTAGCTATCGACCCGCACACCGCAACTTGCTTTAAAATGGCAGATAGCTCACGTATAAATGTCATCACTTCAACGGCACATTGGGTTAAATTTGCGCCAAGCATGCTAAAGGCGTGCCAACAAAGTGCAGATAGCGAAAAAGAGGGCTTAAACACGCTTGCTTCAAAACTAAATGAAAGTGCACCAAGCAGTATTGAAGAGCTTTTTGATGCTAAAATTTTACACCCTGATGTTATCGAACAAAATGAGATAGAAGATAAAATTTTAGAATGGATAAAAAAATGATAATCATACCTGCTAGACTAAGTTCTACTAGATTTAAAAATAAAATTCTTTGCGATATAGGCGGAGTTCCAATGTTTGTAGCAACTGCCAGACGAGTGAGCGAGTGCGACGAGGTCGTCATAGCAGTTGATGACGAGAGTGTTTTAGATATAGCAAAAACTCACGGGCTAAATGCCGTCATGACATCAACTAGTCACCAAAGCGGGACAGATCGTATAAATGAGGCATGCAGAAATTTAAACCTAGATCAAAACGATATAGTCATAAACGTGCAAGCAGATGAGCCATTTATCGAGCCTGAAAATATCGCAAAATTTAGAGAATTTTGCAAAAAAAGACAAAATAAAGCATTCATGTTTTCATGCTACAAGTTAATAAACGATGAGCTTGTTGATGATAAAAATTTAGTTAAAGTCGTAACCGATATAGATGACTTTGCACTTTATTTCTCACGCTCACGCATACCTTTTAACCGCGCAGAGTGTAAAACATATAAGGCTCATCTTGGAATTTATGGATACAGCGTAGCTAGCCTAAATGAGTTTTGCTCACTAGCTCCGTCAAGCCTTGAAAATACCGAAAAACTAGAGCAACTTCGCGCGCTTCAAAACGGCAAACGTATAGCCATGCTTGAAATTTCAAGCGAAAGTATAGGCATAGATAGTGCCGAAGACCTAAAACGTGCTAGAGTAAAATTTGATTTTTAAGAGCAATATAGTCTTGATGAAACTCGTAAACAAATTTTATCATTTTTCGATAACCTTTTGCTAAAGGACAAAAATGACTAATGAAAAATTTGCTTACGAGGTTACGACTGTTACTAAATTTATACAAATTTACTGCACAGATAAGCACAAAGAACTACCAAAAATAAAGCAAGAAAAGACATTAACCTATGAAGGAGTGCCTGATGTTGTAAGTGTGAGCTATGAACTATGCAAAGACTGTGAAAACATGCTAAACTACTCCTTTGCAAGGCTTTGCGCATGCCCACATGTGCAAAAACCACGCTGTCACACCTGCCCACATCCATGTTATGAACTACCAATGTGGAAACGAATGGCAAAAATGATGAAATACAGCGGCATGAAATTGGGACTTAATAAGATAAAGAGGTTGTTTTTAAGAGATAAAGATGGGTAAAAAATTAAATTTTTACCCATAACCCACACAAGAGAATAATAAAATTTTACTTATTTTTTCTACTCTCTTGATACATATTCTCCCACTCATCCCAGCTATTTGCAATCCTATGTTTTTTGTTCGATTAGCATTTTGCCAAGCTCTTTATGACCCACATTTTTATGACAGTCGGTACATTTCATCTCATCGCCAGTACCTTTAAATTCAAGATATTTCATATGCATTCTACCCGCTTCACTTAAAGTAGCAATCTCTTCTGGCAAGCTATTTACAGGCAGAATTTGCCTTGTAGCGTTAGCATCCGATGTTTTCACAATGTCCGCATGGCAGTTTAGACAAGAGCTATCAAAAGTATAGTTTTTGCGTGCATATTCGCGATTGGCTATCCAATCTTTTTTGTCTGGATCACCAGTTAGTGTCGTGATGCCTTCTGCTATACCGTTTTTAGCTTTTGTAAAAATATAATTAGCCAAGCTATCATGAGGCAAGTGACAGTCAGTGCATTTTGCTCCAAGACCTTTTGGATTTGAGCCACCGTGAATAGGATCGGCTAAATTTGTTTGTGCTATGGCTCCATCCCACTCGTGACAACTTCCGCAAAATGGATATTCTCCAGTGGCTTTTATCACATGGTATCCGCCAAAAACAGCCACCAAAGTTAAAATTATCGTTAAAAATAATACTTTTTTCATTACTGCCTCCTACTTCACGATCAAATTTTTCATGCTGTCTTGCGTATGACAACGCAAGCACATATTTACGCTTGGTTGGTGCGATTTATGACAAGTGTCACAATCAAGCGATTCGTAATGTGGATTAGCATGGATATTATCGTTATGTCCTAGATGTCCTGTGGTTTCGCCTAGTTTTGAGTAACTTCCATGACACGAGAGACAAGAGTTATTCATTGCAGAAGAGTAATCTTTTTGCTTTTCATCTTTATGACAATCAATACAGGCTAAATTTAGCTTTTTATGAATACCTTGGATAGGAAAAATCTTTGGACTAAAATCTGTTGTTATTTCACCTTTTGAGTTGCGCAACATCTCAGATAAGCTAGCATTTACATCTGCTGCGCTTAAAGATATAATCAAAATAGAGAGTATAAATAAAAATTTTTCTCATCACGCACCCCTTTTGGCGTTATAAATTTGCGCTAGTTTTGTACCTGCTCGCTTGCCATAAACCAGACAGTCAAGTACGGCATTAGAACCAAGGCGGTTAAAGCCGTGGCGACCGCCGGTCAGCTCACCGCAAGCGTATAAATTCGACACCAAAGCTATATCGTTATTGTATACCTCGCAATCAATCGTAGTCTTTATCCCACCCATACAGTGATGCACTTTTGGTCCCGGACGAGAGGCAAAGAACGGTGGCTTTTCCACTTTAATAAATTTGCCTTTGTAAGCGGAGAAATTTCGTTTAAATTCAGGGTCGCAATACTCTTTGTCTTTAGCAGCCTCATCTACAAAAGAATTATAGCGCTTAAGCTGATCCAAGAACGGCTCTTTGTTGATACCATAATGTGCGATTAGCTCATCTATGGTGTCAAATTTCTTCACTGCTCCTACGCTTAATCCACGCTGGAAGTCTTTGACATCGACGGTTTTTGTGCCCTCTATGTCCATTATTAATACAGGATGATTTTTTCCATTTTCATTCATGCTCCAGATCGCGTCCGAGCCTATTTTACGATCAGCTATCTCGTTTACGAAACGTAGACCAGTTTTTGGATTTATCATTATGCCGTATGCATAACCGCGCGTGATCCAGCGATACGCAAAGCCGAAAAACGGCTCATCTGCAGAAGTGACGTGCAGGCGCTGGATATATTGCATATCAATAAATTTAATGTCATCCAAGATAAGTTTACGAGCCGTGTAGCCAGTAGCTCCGATTAGCACGTCAGCGCGAAGAGCGGGGTCGAAATTTTGTCTAAATTTAATGTCTGCACCCCAACCTCCTGTGGCTAATATCAAACCACCTAAACAGCGATAAAATTTAACCTGACCACTTTTATTGTCATTCTCGTCAAATTCTCTATCAAAGTTAAATTCATACTTTTCACGTACTTTGATCCCCACAACTTCGTTTTTATCATTATAAATAATCTCATCCATTATTACACGAGTGGCGATCTTACCTCCGCGCTCTATAATCTTACGCTGTAGAGGACGAGTAATATAGCTACCTGCACCTGCGGAGTGTGACCTAGGTACAGTGTGTCCACCACTGCGACTCACCAATTTAAAATTTACGCCATTCTCAACAAGCCAATTAAAGGTTTCTGGGCCTTTATAAATCATCTCTCGCACAAGCTCTTTATCATTTAGATCATGACCTCTTTTTAGAGTGTCTTTTATCTGGCTTTCAGGGTCATCTTTAATACCGTCGCGCTCTTGTATAGGCGTACCGGCAACCGCCATAGATCCACCGCTATAAGCAGAGTTGCCACCAAGATACTGCATCTTTTCTATCATTATGCAGTTTGTTATGCCGTGATCTAGTAACGACAACATAGCAGCAGAGCCTGCAAATCCGCTTCCCACTACTACAGCATCAAATTCCTTATCCCATCGCTTTACATCGCTTGCATTCATCTTACCAAACACTAAATTTGGAACAGCAATAGCAGTGGAGCAACAGGCAAGCGTCTTTAAGGTTCGCCTTCTTGATGAGTCAAACATCATCTCTCATTTTATATGAATTTAAAGATTTTTAATAAGATCTTTAAATGAAATACTAATATAAATTTTTTGGTTTGTTTCATGATAAAAAATGCCAAATAATGGCAAAGCATTTTGTATCAATAATTGTGAAGCTCGTTTTTACAGGATTTAATCTAAGTTTAGCATAAAATATTAACTTAAGCTAATGTGTGTTTTAATCAGTAAAATTTCTAAATTTTAAAGTATATAAAATCCATATTTTTATCATCAGTTAGCGAAAAATAAATTTGAGGAGCTTTAAATTTGTACAGATTTGGATCATAAAATATCTCGCAAGCCTTGTCTAAAATATCCTCAATTGGCAAATTCATGCATCTTAGCCCATGTTCCACCGCTTAATTCTACATATGACGATAGTGAGCCATCTTTGCTATAAGCTGCATAAATTTTACTATTTATATCTCCGTTTTCAAGCAAAACTAAGATATCGTCACCGCTTTGCTTTGATTTTAAAAACTCTATATTTTGAGGCTTATGTGTTACAGCTAGCTTAATTTCTGGCAACTCTATCTCCTCGTATAATAGCTCTTTTTTAGGAATTTTACCTCTTATGTTTTGTCTATAACACTTACTTTTTCGTCACTAAATTTTAATAAAAACCTAGCACGCTCAAGACGGAACGAACGTAGATATTCAGCTACATTAGTGTTGGTATAATTTTTAAATAATCTTTGCAAATGAAATTTGGAATACCCGCCAATTTTGGCTAATTTTTCCACACAAAGTCCATCATCTCCGATATTTTGCTTAATAAAAATCATTAATTTTTCTACATATGGATTATAGAACTCATTATATGTTTTTTGAGACTCTTGTTCTTGCATTAAACTGACGTCTTGGAATAAAAATGACAGACCGTAAGGAGCATGATCGCCGATAGGCGCAGTTGTTATCAGATATTTCTTAACCTCATTTTCTTTTGTAAACTCTATATTAAAATACCTAAATTTCAAACCCCGACTTGAGATAGCTATCTCATTAAGAAAATTTAACTTTTCATCATCACTAAGAAATTTACTGTTTCTTATGGCCTCTTTTAGGTTTGCAGCACCATTATAAAAATCATAGAAATTTGCAAATTCATCACCGGCATATATGATCTCAAGATCTTCATTACAGCTAATAAAAACTCCATTTACCTGCTTAGTAAGCACATCTTTTATATAAATGTTTTGTTCATTAAGTTGCTTTGAGCTTATACTGTTTTTTCTAAGCCAAATGAAATTAGTAAAAATATATATCAAGACACAAAGTGCGTAAAGTAACAAATTTATAAGTAAATATTTATTAAGCTCATTCGTATAAAGCTCTTGATCTTTTTCAAAAACTATACTCCAATTAGTATTTTTGATAGGGATCGCCATGTATTTGTCGTTTGGTAAATTTACATTTTCAAAAGATATCGTATCATTTATATTGCCAAAGCTTGCTAATATCTCACCGCCTTTATTGATAAGATATAAATTTTTATCGTATAGGGTTTTATACTCTTTAAAATAGCTCCTTATAACCTCGAATGGTTGTCCTCCGCAAAAAACACCTCGCTTATCTACTAATTTGATAGGAGTGCAAATAGATACGCTGCGAAGTCCAAGTCGCATAGAGATGTATGGATTTGAAGCTATCGTGCCACCTACCTTTAATGTGTCGTTATACCAATCGCGAGTTTTAAGGTCGTAATTGTGAGGCGTAACGTAATCATTATCTGATATGTAAAATTTCCATCATCAAGCCCCATGATGAGATACGGAAAATTTGAGCTTTGTTGAAATTTATGAAGCAAGGGCTGAATTTGTGTCGCGCTTTGTATATGTTCATTTTGCAAAAGTTTTGCAATTTTTTCTACATCTTTAAAATTTGAGTTTGTCCAATCTTCAATTTTGGTATGTACACGGCTAAAAATTCCGCTTTCATAACGCCTTATATTATCCTTTAAAAGCTCGTAGTTAAAATAGTAATTAAGTCCGATAAAACACAAAAAGACTATGCTTATGATGATAAAAAATTTATAATCTTTCTTGACTAAAATTTTCAAAATACACCCTTAAAAATTTTAATTATTATCTCAAAAATTATCTTTATGTTTATTTATATTTTTTGGTCATTTGAAATAGTTTTATGAAAACAAAAGCTATTAAAATCAAAAATTAATTTTATAATTAAATTTTTTAAATATTATTTTTATAACTTCATGATAAAAATTGTCCTTTAAAAATAGTAAAACCTTTGCTTTTTAAAGGGTCTTAAATTAAATTTTGATATATTAATTTAATATTTTAATAGTCAATTGCTTCTGACATAGATAATAATTAAAATTTTAATAAAATGATATTTATAAATACTGGCGTTAGATATCAGAAACTTTCTCTAAAAATTTCTGTGGCTCTATATAGCCGATTATTCGTTTTGAACTTATCTCCAAACCATCTTTAAAAAACAAAAGCGCAGGTGGATCTATAAGTGAAAAATACTTAAGCATTTCACGGTTTTGACTTAAATTTTGTGTAACATCGATCTTTATAACGGTAAAATTCTTAAGAGTATTTTTTACGCCAAGATCACTAAAAGTCCTATCGTCAAGTTCTAAACAGCTAACACACCAGCTAGCCCAAAAATCAACCATAACAGGCTTTTTTGAGTTATTTATAGCAGCCAAAAGCTCTTGTAAATTTTGAACTTTTTCAAATTTAAGTTCATCTTTAGCGGATGCACTTAAATTAAAACCGCTAAGTGGCGAAAGGGCATTTTTAGAACCTAAAAATCCACCGATAATAAGCATAACCGAGTAGACAAAAAACAAAATTGCAGTCGCCTTTTTAAATTTCAACCAGCCAGAGCCAGCTGCTTCAAATGCTCCAAAAAATACAGCCGTAAATACACCAAGAACACCGTATCCAACAAGCTCAAAAACACTTCCAAACACTCTTGAAAGCAACCAAACACTCATAAATAACATCAAAAAGCCAAAAAGACTTTTTACCCCATCCATCCAAACTCCAGGACGAGGCAAAATTTTACCAGAACTAGCGCCTATAATAAGAAGCGGAACACCCATGCCAAGCCCCATAATAAACAACATCACTCCACCGTAAAGTAAATTACCGCTTTGAGCTATATAAAGCAAGGCTCCGGCTAACGGGGCGGCAACACAAGGAGAGACTATTAGCGCAGAGGTAAAACCCATGATAAAAACACCGAGCAAGCCGCTTGAGTTTTTAGACTTTTTATTTATAAAATTTTCAATCACAGACGGAAGTTTGAGTTCATAAAAGCCAAACATACTAAACGCCAGCAAAACGAAAATAACAGCAAATGAGCCCAAAATCCATGCATTTTGAAGCATACCTTGCACTCCAAAACCAAGTGCGCTAGCTCCGACTCCGGCTAACGCATAAGCAAAACTCATCGCCAAAACATAAACAAACGAGAGCAAAAAGCCCTTTTTAACACCCAAATTCTCCCCACCCTTAGCAACTATAATACTTGAAAGTATCGGTATCATAGGAAACACGCACGGAGTAAGAGCAAGCAACAACCCATATCCAAAAAAAGTCACAAGCGATAGTAGAAAGCTCTTTGATGAGAGCTCATTTGCGATACCTTGCTCGTCTGAAATTTCTTGTTTAGCATCACTATCAACGACTTTATATCCACTTTGAACTTTGCTTACGATATAAGTTTTATTTTGCGGACGGTAGCAAATGCCGTTTTTGGCACATCCTTGATATGAGATGGAAATTTTTGACAAATCGTCTTGTAAGTTCTCTTCTATGAGTTTAAGCGGTATTAGGAGCGAAAAGTCGGTTGGTATTATCTCGTATTCGTTTGAAATTTCTGTTTTTGGCATATCAATGAGCGAATTTATAGGCTTATCTGCAAGCTTTATCTCAAAAGTTTGATTATAAATATAAATATCTTGTCCAAATTTAAAATCAATCCTAACATTTTGCTCATCGATAGATGATCTTAGCTTAAAAGCCTCTGCGGTATCTAGTGGCGCAGATAAAAGTGAAACAAAAAAGATACAAAAAGATACAAGCACTCTAAAAAACATGAATTTATTCTCCTTAAAAACGTATAATTCTAATATTTTTTGTTAAATTTAGAGTAAAATTTGCTTAGCATACCATTTATAAAGGAGTCAATATGCCAAAAAACAGTCAAAAAAAAGAGAAGGCAAACAACTACGAAGAAGAGCTAAGAACACTTCAGATCGAACTCCTAAAATTTCAAAATCACGTAAAAGACAAAGGCTTACGAGTGCTAATCCTCATGGAAGGACGTGATGCTGCAGGAAAAGGCGGCAGCATAAAGCGCCTAACAGAACATCTAAATCCAAGAGGATGTCGCATAGTGGCCCTTGAAAAGCCAAGCGACGTTGAAAAAACGCAATGGTATTTTCAGCGATATGTAGAACATCTGCCAAGCGCCGGAGAGATAGTGATATTTGACAGAAGTTGGTATAACCGAGCAGGAGTTGAGCCTGTTATGGGCTTTTGCACACAAGAAGAGCATAAGGAATTTTTACGCGAAGTGCCAAAATTTGAAGAAATGATCATAAATTCCGGGATAATTTTCTTTAAATTTTACCTATCCATCACAAAAGCAGAACAAAAAAAGCGATTTAAAGAGCGCATGACCGATCCTCTAAAACAGTTTAAGATATCTACCGTGGATCAAAAAGCACAAGAGTTGTGGGATCAATACTCCATCGCCAAGTACTCCATGCTTTTGGCAACTCACACAACGATCTCTCCTTGGACTATCATCGCTTCGGATAACAAAAAGGTTGCCAGACTAAATATCTTTAGATATATCCTTTCAAATGTCGAGTATCCAAACAAGACAGATAAAAAAATACTTAGCTACGATAAGGAAATCGTGAGAAGCGGTGAAGTAGAGATAAAGCGTATAGAAAGTGGATTAAATAAAGAGGGGCTTAAGAGCATAAATTAACTTTAAATTTACTTTAAAAAAACTAATTAATTTTTAATATATTATCTTGTATAATCTTTTTCGGAATTTTTAATAGTTAGGAAAAGTTATGAAGAAAAAATCTACAAAAACAACTTGTGCAAAACGCGTATCTCTCTCCTTTGCGCTTGCCAGCGTGCTTTGCACAGGTGCTTTCTCACAAAATATGTTTCTTGAAAATTTCCACTACAGAGACTACCTAGACTTAGGACAAAACAAGGGTTTGTTTAGCACACCGGATCAAAAAGCTATAGTTCAAATGAAAAATGGCGAAAATTTTACATTTGAACGAATACCAAATAACTATGCCAGAACAAACCATGGTAGTTTTACATAACTTGGTAGAAACTATATGGTAAGTGCCATGCATGTTAGAAAAGACTTTAAAGAGGGGGAAAGCTATAATCCTCTAAAAGGCGCTTCAGACAAGACAAGTTTTGGTCAGACCGGATATGAGTTTTTAACCGGGAGCTTTAACACAAAAGATACAACTGCCGACTACGCAAGAGACACATTGTTTTTAAGAGCTTCAAAATATATAGTTGAAGGTGAAATTTCACCCGTTGACGTGCCTGGGCTAAAACTATCATCACAAATAACTAGCTCCACAAGTGTGGAAATGAGAAATAAAATAACTGATTATTTCAAAACAATGGACGATAACAACGATGATAAGCTAAATGTATATCAAGCCGGAAGTGGTTTTTTAATGCTTAATGATTCGAGCAATTTAAGCGGAACAAGTGGCAACAAATCAAAAGGTGGCGGACTGCATACTATCTACACAGATATCAGGCTGATGGACTATCTTAAAGCCGGGATACACTCCGGTTCTGGTGTTATGTTGCATGAAGGTATAATAATAGGCTCGTCTTCTAATGATTTGTTTAAAAACAATATAACCACGGGAGATAGCAGAAGCGGTGTATTTTTATACGATAAAAATAAAAAACAATGGGTAATGATAGGCGTTGTATCAACGAGCAAGAATACCTACACAGGACTATCTCTTGTAAGTATGGTTGACTTTAACGACTATAAAAAGAAATACGAACACATACAAACAAACAGCATACTTTCTGACGCAGACTTAGTGCAAGATAAAGATAATATCATAAACAAATCAACCATGATAACTATAGACAACGCATATGACATGGGGCATGGCGGTATCGTCGTGGTAGAGAGTGGAGATGTTACGATAAAAGTCAGTGGAAGTCTCAAAAAATTTGTGGGATTTGACATAGCAAAAAATACAAACGTAAATTTAGAGGTCAAGGCAGACGAAACTATACACAAGATAGGAGAAGGTAAGTTAAGCGTAAATACCAAAACCGATATATATATCTAAGGCTTGGTTGATATAAACGCAAATGACGCATTTAAGAAAATTTACATCACAAGCGGTAGAGCCACGCTAAAAGTAGGCGATGCCGTTAGCAACTTTGACCTAAATGAGGTATTTTTTGGCAATGGTGGAGGCAAGCTTGATATAAACGGCAATGTATTAAATGTAAAAAATATATCCGCAAACGATAAAAACGCAAATATCATAAATTCAAACAGCAATCAAGCTTCACTTACCATAAAAGGCAACGATGGTGCAGACACGATAGTTCATGCAAGTATCGGCGGCACGCAAAACAACAAGATAAATTTGATAGCAGACCCTAGCAGTCATAACTTGGTCTTTAACTCAGATGTTGATATAGATGGTAGCTTTAAGGCGACAAATTCAAAAATCACCCTACAAGGACACCCAACTACTCACGCAACAAGAACACCAACCGTAGAGATCTCGACGATAAAACAGTATGATAAAACCATACCTGCATACATGGATCTTGACCGCCCGTCTACGCTTACACAGCCTGACTGGGATGGTATGAAATTTAAAACTAGCAGCGTAGAACTAACAAATTCAGAGCTAAACGTAGGCAAAAAAAGCTAGTCTGGAGTCAGATATAACGGCAGATAGTGGCTCTACTGTGAATTTTGGCGGAGATACGCTTTACTTTATCGATAAATTCGATGGTCAAAACACAAAAAGCGACCTATCGTATCAGCAAAAAGTAGAGAGCAAAAAACTTGACGTAAAAGATCAAGGCAACGACACCATAGTATACACAAAAACCATAGTGGCAAAAGGCGGATCTAGTATAAATTCAGCTATCATAAATTTTGCCCCTACTATAGAGCTTGAAGGCTCAAAGCTTGATGCTAAATTTTTAACGATAAATAACGAAAATAACGTGAAGCTACAAAATTCCTCTAATGCAAAGGTTGCAAATTTAGTATTTCAAGGCTTAAACGGGGAGCAAGAAAAGATAACAAAAGATGCGACTTCAAATTTCAACATAACAGAGTCGCTAGTGTTTGATAAAACAACAAATTTTGATATAGTAAATTCCAGCATAGACAACCTTGACAGTCTAAACATTATAGCCAAAAACAAAAGTGCGATAAAATCAGGCGCCGATGTAACGTTAAAAAACATCACTCTTAATGACTCCACATATAGCACGGGAAAAACTCTTTCTCTAACAAATAGCAACGTGGTGCTAAAAAACAACTCTACGTTATCGGTCGATAGCTTAAACCTTACAAATATAAAAAATGCAAATTTTAACATCCAAAGCTCAAACATAAAAGCTAAAAATTTAACAACCGACAATTCTACGCTAGATCTAAAGAGTTTAAATTTAAAAGGACTAGAAAGTATAGAGGCTAAAGGCTTAAGCACATTGTCGCTAAATACTTGGGATACCGATAAGATAGATAAGGTCACAACAGACGAAAACTCAAAATTTGTCTTTGATGATTTAAATTTCAACCTTTCAAACGATAGCAAAACAGTGAGTGCAAACGTCAAGCTTACATCATCTTTGACACTTAAAAATATAGATCTAGCAGCAGATGCAGGAGCTGATGAATTTAAACTAAACACTCTTAAATTTGAAAAAACACTTACTTTTGCCGACGCACTAAAGATAGACATTAGCTTTGCCGATGCACTAAAAAATAAAATGGCAAATATCGACTATGATAAAGAGTATGAAATTTTAACCGCCACACGTATAGTTTCAGAAGGAACTCCTTATATAAAATTTAACGAGGGCAAAGGCGTATATGCCACCAGTCTGCTATCAGGAAACGCTATAAAGATAAAATTTACAAAAGAAGATCCTACGAGCTTATCAAGCCTATCTCGTCTCTCAAACAATGCAAACACAACGAGCTTTTAAACGCTTTGATAAATCATGCCAAAAGCGGAGCAAGCAAAGAGATGGCTAATGAGATAGAGCAAATAGGCTACACTCAAAACTCCAAGCTCTTAAACGAGCTAATTGTAAAAACACAAAACGAGCTAAAAACCATCGGTGAGAGCTCAAATTCACAAATTTCAGGCGCCATACTACTATCAAACAATATGTTTATAAACCAAAGGCTCTCTCATATAAAGTTAGCTCCTAAACTAACTATGCAAAATGCCTTTAAATACGCTCTAGCAAGCGGAGAAAGTGACGCCGAGCCTAGCCTGGCAAAGGTCATGCAGGCCATAGAGGCAGATAGAGCCAGAAATAGCTTTTGGTATAACGTGGGCGGTGGCTACATAAAAGAAAACAACGGCGGCGATGTGAAATTTTACGGCACAAGTCTAGGATACGATAAGACTTACGACTTAAGTAGCGGAAGCGCGATATACGGTGTTATGTTTGGTGTAAATAAAGCAAAATACAAAAACAAAAGCTACGAAGACCTGTCTAAGTCTTATAGCGTGGGTGTTTATGCTGACTATGAAAGCGTAAATAGCCATGAATTTCAAAGCAACTTAAACCTGGCATACATACGAAGTGACAAAAATTTCATGATCCTAAATGAAACACAAAAAGCTAAAAATAACGGTTATGGTATGCTTTTATCTACTTATTATAAATACTGCTTTGACCTACCAAAAAACGGCACTTATAACCACAGCATAAAACCTGTAGTCTTGATAGAAGTAGGACATAACGGCGTAAATGCTTTTGCGTCAAAGCACTACAAGCAAGACAGGATCAAAAACACTAACATCGCTTTAGGACTAGGCGCCGAATATACCATAGTAAGCGACAACCAGGCCCACACTCTCCAGGCGATACTTAAGAAAAATGTCCATCAAACAAACGATAGTGTGAAGGTAAATTTAAGCAATGCGAACTCGTATCTTGAGTATGACATAAAAAACAAGCCTCTCTCTTATGAGGTAAATTATATAGGTGAGACTAGACTAAATGATAAATTTGTATTTCAATACGCAGTGGGAGGCACCGCTAACGCCAAAGGAAGCTACGGCACAAAAGCCAGTGTGAAGCTGGAGTATAAATTTTAATACACATTAGTCGTGAGTAAAATATACGGTTTATTAAAAATTATGTAGATAAAATTAATGAGATTTAGCCCCACTTTGGGGGCTAAATTTTGTAGATTACTCGACTTCGGCGTCTATAATGTCGTCGTCTTTTTTCTTATTTGCTCCGCCTTGCTCAGCGTTTGCGTCACCATCTTTTTTATACATAGCTTCGGCTAGTTTGTGACTTGCTTGACTTAGATTTTTTACATTAGCATCGATTTGCTCTTTGCTTGAGTTTTCATCTTTTAGCACCTCTTTTAGCTCGTTTAGTGCAGCCTCTATGTTTGCTCTATCTTCGGCAGGCACTTTTTCGCCTAGCTCATCCATTGATTTTTGTGTTTGGTGAACAAGTGCGTCAGCTTGGTTTCTAGCCTCAACTGCCTCTTTTTTCTTAGCGTCTTCTTCTTTGTGAAGCTCGGCTTCTTTTACCATTTTGTTTATCTCATCATCACTTAGACCGCTTGAGCCAGAGATTGTGATATTTTGAGCTTTGCCAGTTGCTTTATCTTTTGCAGATACCGTCAATATGCCGTTTGCGTCGATGTCAAACTCAACTTCGATTTGAGGCACACCGCGTGGTGCTGATGGGATACCCTCAAGGTTAAATTGACCAAGAGATTTATTGTCCCTTGCAAACTCGCGCTCGCCTTGGATAACATGTATCGTAACTGCACTTTGGTTATCCTCAGCAGTTGAGAAAGTTTGGTTTTTCTTAACTGGTATGGTTGTGCCTTTTTCGATGATTTTAGTCATCACACCACCAAGTGTTTCGATACCAAGTGAAAGCGGAGTAACGTCAAGAAGTAGCACGTCTTTTACATCGCCCTTGATAACCGCACCTTGTATCGCAGCACCGATAGCTACGACTTCATCAGGGTTCACGCTCTTATTTAGCTCTTTGCCAAACGCCTTTTTGACTTCCTCACCTACAAGTGGCACACGAGTAGAGCCACCGACCATTACGATCTCTTTTACCTCTGACTTGCTAAGACCCGCGTCTTTTACGACTTCGTTTATCTTATCTATCGTCTGAGCTACTAGTTTTTCTATCATACCTTCAAATTTTGCTCTTGTTAGAGTTTTTACAAGGTGTTTTGGACCAGTCGCATCAGCTGTGATAAACGGCAGGTTTATGTTGCTCTCTTGTGCTGAGCTTAGCTCTTTTTTAGCGTTTTCAGCAGCCTCTTTTAGACGCTGTGATGCCATTACATCGCTTTTTAGGTCGATACCGGTTTCACTTTTAAACTCACTAGCTAGCCAGTCGATAACAAGGTTATCAAAGTCATCACCACCAAGGAATGCATTACCACCGGTTGCTAAAACTTCGACCACATTATCGCCTGTTTCAAGCACCGTAACGTCAAATGTACCACCACCTAGGTCGTAAACTAAAATTTTCTCAGCCTCTTTTTTATCAAGACCATACGCAAGTGCCGCAGCAGTCGGTTCGTTGATGATACGAAGCACATTAAGCCCTGCTATAGTTCCAGCCTCTTTTGTAGCCTTTCTTTGGCTATCGTTAAAGTACGCAGGCACGGTGATAACCGCATCAACTACTTTTTCACCAAGATATGCTTCAGCGTCCTCTTTTAGCTTCATAAGCACTTTAGCCGAAATTTCTTGCGGAGTATAAACCTTGCCTGAAATTTCTATAGCGCACGCACCGTTTCTATCCACTACGTGATACGGAAGTCTCTCTTTTGCCTCACGTGCCGCGTCTTCGTTGCTCATAAGACCCATTATTCTTTTGATAGAGTATATCGTTTTTTCTGGGTTTGTTACTGCTTGACGTTTTGCAACGTCTCCTACTAGCACGTCTCCCTTGTCAGTGAATGCCACAACTGAAGGAGTCGTGTTTTTACCCTCTTTGTTTGGGATAACCTTGCTTTCGCCACGCTCATACACACTAACGCATGAGTTTGTTGTTCCTAGGTCGATACCTATTACTTTTGCCATTTTCTTTCCTTTATTTTGATTTTATTTTTAAAATTTATATGCGTTTTCACGCCGTTTTAAACTAAAATTTAATTTGCAATACTTACCATCGCAGGGCGTAAAACTCTACCATTTATTAAGTAGCCCTTTTGCATGACTTGCACGATCTTGCCACTCTCTACGGTGTCGCTATCTACTCTCATGATGGCGTTATGAACATTTGGATCAAATTCGCCATCGGTGCCAACTGCCGTTACACCATGCTTCTCAAGGGCTTTTTTAAATTCATTTATAGAAAGTTCTATGCCCTCTTTTATCTTTGAAGAAAATTCATCTTCCGGTGTAAAATTTGAGCCTATCTCAAGCGCATCTATCACAGGAAGCAGATCCCTCGCAAATTTCTCGTTTGAGTAGCTTGCGATATCAGCCTTCTCTTTTTCCACACGCTTTCTTAAATTCTCAAAATCCGCATTTGCCCTATAGTACTTATCTGTTAATTCTCCAAGCTGTTTTTCTAAGTCTAAAATTTTAGCACTCTCTTGGTTTATTGCTTCAAGCTCTATATTCTCATCAGCAACTTGCTCGGTTTTTATATCCTCACTCACGCTACCTCCTTTATTTGATTTAAAAATTTAACATAATCACTATATACGCTACCTGCGCATATCATAGTTGAAGGCTTATCTTGGTAATTAACATTGATCTTTAACCCCATAAAGTCCTCCGTAAAAATCGGTGCAAAACTTAAACCTTGCTGCATTTTTGTAGCAAAACTTGGCTCAAGTATCATCTTAAAACGCTCATCATCAAACATTTTAAAGGCTAAAATTTCATTTTCTTGAAAGTAAATTTTCGTCCTTTTTAGCTCTCTTATCTTACCTTTAAGCTCACTTAGACCAACTTGAGAGCAGACAAGTTCAAGCTTGTCTAAGTCTATACCGATTAGGTTTTTTAAAAATTTCTCAACGCGAATATCATATTTTAAAACAAGTTCGTCATTGGTAAAATTTAAGAGTAAAAATTTATTATTTACATTTAAAATTTCGTCAAGCTCTTGTTTAAAATCCCCAAAAACCATACAGTAAAGCTCAAATTTATCACAAAGCGATTTAAGCATAAATTCGTTTTTTATGTAGAGCAAAACCTTATCAAAGTTAATCTCTCCAAAAACATCATTCCAATAATCAGTCATCGCTCTTACGGTAGGAATTCTGCCACTACTAATGTGAAGCTGCGTGATAGCACCCTCGTCCGATAACTTTTTAAAATAGACCCTTATCGTAGAGGCCGGCATCGCAACATTCATGATAGAGCCAAGCTCACTTGAACCTATGGGAGAGTTGTTGTTTAGATAAGCTTTAATGATAGAATTTAGTATCAAATCTCTTTTATTTACTCTGTTCATCTTCTTTTTCTGCTTATTATTAGCACTCTTTATTTTTGATTGCTAAGTGAATTATACAATATTGAGTATACTAATGTCAAGTAATAAAATTAAATTTTTTTATTTATTTATATTTAGTCTATATAACTAAAGAATATTATGTAAAATAATTTAGTTTTAAATTTTATTTTACATTTTTATACATTTTACCGTATAATTTATATGTTATAATTATTTATTTATCTTATAAACTTCATTAAATATAATTATATTTGCTATTTATATTAAATTTAATACATGTTTAATTATAAAAAATGTATAATTTGCGGATGATTGAAACAAGCGACATTTTCAACCTGCTTCATAACGCAGTTGAATCAAAAAATATCGGTAAAAAAATTTCTCAAGCGCAAATGGCAAAGCACCTAGGTGTTTCGATGAGGACATATCAAGACTGGAGGCTTGGCAACTCAAAGCCACAAGCCGCACTTGCTATATGCCAGTTGCTTTGTGAGCTTGACGAAGATGATATTTTGTTTGTAATAAAAAAGATGAAAAAATTAATAGGAGATAGTAAATGAACGGACTTACTCAAAAAGAGCGTATGGAGCTTGAAAGTGTTTTTTCTGCGATATGCACAAAAAAAGAGGGTAAATTTATACGTTTTTATAGAGAATTTTATTCACTTACTTTTAACAAAATAACACAAATAAAGCTTAAAGTAAAGAATGTAAGGATGTTGAAGAAGTTTTAAAAAGAATTTTAGACGTAAAATTTTGCGTTGTTTTACGCCTAAAATTTTAAAATTTATTCGCCGAATTTATAAACTATCTTGCCACTTTTGATAGTAACAACCGCGGCTCCCTTTAAATTTTTACCAAAAAGAGGTGAATTTATAGACTTAGAGCGATTTATCTTTTCGTCATAGATATACTCAATATCAGGATCTATCACAGCGATATCGGCTAGCATTCCTTCGGCTATGCGACCTTTGTCCTTTAAATTTAATATCTTCGCGGCATTTGCAGAAGTAAGCTCAACCATCCTTTCAAGACTTATCACGCCCTCTTTTACTAGCTTTAAGGTAAGTGGAACAAGAGTTTGAAGACCGATGATACCAAACGGGGCACGATCAAATTCTACTATCTTTTCATCATTATGATGAGGAGCGTGATCTGTGGCAATCACATCTACAAGTCCACTTTTTAAAGCCTCTCTGATAGCTTTTATATCGCTTATTTCACGAAGTGGAGGAGACATTTTAAAATTTGCGTCATAGGCATTTTGTAAAATATCATCATCGCTAAAACTAAAGTGATGAGGAGTGACTTCGCAAGTAATATTTATGCCTTCTTTGCGTCCCATTTCGATGATCTTTAGAGAATACTCCGAGCTTACATGCGCAATATGAATGTGCGCATTTGTTAATTTTGCAAGCAACATATCTCTGCTAACGGCTATCTCCTCTTTTTCTCTTGCCATACCTTTTAGTCCTAGTATCGCAGAAACTTTGCCCTCATGCATAACACCCTGACGACAAAACGAGCAGTCTTCAGAGTGGCTTATGCAAAAGCTACCAAACATCTTTGAATACTCAAGTGCAGCTCTCATGACGCTTGAGCTGCTAACAGGCAAGCCGTCATCACTAAAAGCCACCGCACCGGCTTCGATAAGATCGCCCATCTCAACAAGCTCCTTACCGCCAAGACCTTTACTAATGGCAGCTATTGGCATAAGGTCTATAAGTCCGCACTCTCGCGCTTTTCGTATCATCTCTCGCGTAATGGAAGCGTTGTCGTTTACCGGGTTTGTATTTGCCATGCAAAGACAAGTAGTAACTCCGCCAGCAACTGCCGCTTGTGAGCCTGATATGATATCATCTTTATACTCATACCCTGGATCTCTAAAGTGAACGTGCATATCAATTAGACCAGGCATTATAAATTTACCGCTAGCATCTATCTTAACATCGGCTTCTATCTCATCGCTTGTTATCTTTACGATCCTATCGCCTTCAATAAGGACGTTGGCTTTAAATTGTTCATTATTATTAACTATGGTTCCGTTTTGGATAGCTATTTTCATATTTATCCCCTATTTTTGATTAAGGTATTTAGTATAGCCATACGCATAGCTACACCACTTTCAACTTGATTTAAGATGACAGAGTGCTCGCCATCGGCAACATCCGAATTTAGCTCCACACCACGGTTAATAGGTCCGGGGTGCAAGACGATAGCATTTTTATTTGCCAAAGCTATGCGTTTTTTATTTAGACCAAAAAATTTAGAATACTCTCTTGAGCTAGGAAAAGACACGTCACCGTCGCCTCGTTCGAGTTGGATCCTAAGCATTATGATAACATCACTTCCCTCACACGCCTCTTCCATATTTTTACAAATATGAGCGTTAAAAACCTCTGCATTTTTTGGCATCATCATAGTTGGAGCAAAAATTTTTACATTCATACCAAGGGTGTTCATAGCCCAAGCATCAGAGCGAGCAACCCTGCTTCTAGCGATGTCACCTACTATCGCTACAGTAGTATTACTATCAAGGCTTTTGCCAAATTCCCTTAATGTAAAAAGGTCAAGCAGTGCTTGAGACGGATGTTCGTTCATACCGTCTCCCGCATTGACTATGGAAGCATCAGTGTGTTTGCTTGCAAGTTTTGCGGCACCTGAGCTTGGATGGCGAAGCACGATGATATCGCTCTTCATCGCTGCCATATTGTTCATCGTGTCAATTAGCGTTTCGCCCTTGTTTACGCTTGAGTTTGAGGAACTGAAATTTATAGTATCGGCTCCAAGTCTTTTGGCTGCTATTTCAAAGCTAGTACGCGTCCTGGTAGAATTCTCATAAAAAGCATTTATAGTGGTTTTACCACGTAGATAATCAACCTTTTTGATATCTTGTAAATTTAAATTTTTAAATTCCTTAGCAGCATCTAAAAAATATAAAATTTCATCAGTGCTAAGGTCTATCGTGCCGAGTAAATCCTTGCGTTTATAGCTCATTTTATCCCCTTTTGGATTATTTTTGCTCGCCAGCCCACATACAAGCAGGCTCGTATCCGCCCTCGCATGCCTTTTTAAACAATGCACGCGTTCTAGCCTCGTCTTTTATTTTATCTTTTGTTAATCCATAAGCTTGCATCTCAGCTAGTTTTGCGCACGCAATAGGCTCGTTTTCATCGCACATTTTAGTAAAAATTCTCTCAGCCTGCTCGTTATCTTTTTTAACACCATCTCCGTTAAAAAGCATAATAGCATTCATCGTGCAAGCTTTTTTTACACCCTCTCCGCACGCTCTATTATAAGCAGTATAAGCCTGCGCAAATTTACCGTCTTTATAAAGCTCTACAGCCTCATCAAAATTTGCATTTGCACCAAAAGCAAGTGCACCTAAAACTAAGAAAGTTAGTAATTTTTTCATGTTTTTCCTTTATTAAATTTTATTTTTCAAATAGTTTTGGATGTTTTTTCTTCATAAACTCGACTATCGCTATAACCTCGTCAACACCTTGTGCATCTGAATTTTCAAGCGCATCGTCTATACACTCCACATAAACTCCAGCAGCCTCTTCAAGCTTTGACTTTTTAACTCCAGCATAGTGAAGCAATCCTTCTAAAACTACACTAAGCTCGTAACTTAGCTCCTCAACGCTCACGTCTTCTTCTCTCATAATGCCTCCTGTGTTTTTTTATTTATCAACTCTACGACTTGTGTTTTTATCGCTTCATAGCTAAAACCGTCTTTGAAATTTGCAAACATTCCGCCACTTGCGTTTACATGTCCGCCTCCTCCTACTAGATGTTTTGCCATCGCACTTACATCGACTTTTCCATTTGCTCTAAAGCTCATTGTTTTTTTATTTGTAATGTCTATGAAAAAGTCAAATTCAGGATTTGCCACTAAAAAATCATTGCCTATAACGGAAGTATTTCCTATATTATATGTCAAAATTCCTCTAAATTCATTATAATTTATGCTAAATTTTTCTTTGTTTTCACTAAGTAAATTTACGACATAGTTTGATATGAGATTACTTAATGTATCGTCTTTATTAAATTTAAAAAACTCTTTTTTTATGGCATGTATTTGCATATCAAGCCCGATATAGTCGTTCTTTTCATTAAAAAATTCCGCGGCATGTTTTAAGAGATGAAACTGATAAAGCGTATTTTCACGCTCAAACATTATCTTGTTTATCTCTTTTGCGTTTGCAACAAGACCCAAACACACCTTTCCCATTTCGAAATTTTTATCATCTTTTAGCCAAATATCAACAGCATTTACAACGTCGCTAAATTTTTTAAGCTCTTCGTTTTCTTTAAACATTGCAGCAAAAAAGTCATGAGTTATCTTTGTGGCACATCTTGAACTATCTAAGAAATACCACTCAAAAGCGCTTGCGCACTCGGCTCCACTTTGATGATGATCGAGTAAGAAAATTTTAGCATTTTTACCCTCTAGCTTTTGAGAAAAGTCCGCGCATTGAGCCATCGTTAAATTTAGATCCGTGATTAAAATAATGCTTTTTTTATCATCAAGATCAGATACGATTTGGTTAAATTTCTCATCGATCTCTCGTCCGTAATTTGAGTTGCTAAATTTTACGTTATTAAAATAAAAATTCGTAATAACCTGCGCACCGTATCCGTCAAGATCGGTATGCGACAAATGATAAATTTTCATTATTTTCCTTTTATAAATTTTCTATTTCTATCACGCCGATTGTTTCAAAAGGCGTATTTGCGGAAATTTCCGCAAAGCTAAGCACGACTATATCGATGCCAAAATTTGAGCAGATATTGGCTATAAATTTACGCAAACTAGGTTCAACGCAAATTATCATAGGTCCATGATGGCTTATAGGTCGTTTCTCTCGCTCTCTTCTTAAGGCTTGGACGATAGATGAAGTCTGGGCGACATTTATCATGAGGTGATAAGCGCCGTCTTTGTACTGAACTGCGTCCATTAACTTTTGTTGGTTGCCGGCATCAAGGATATAAAAGCTAAGCTGGCCTTTTTCATCGACATAAAGCGAAGTTATCGCACGAGCAAGCGCAGCACGGACATGCTCGATTATCATGTCTAAATTTTTAGTAACCTCGGCTATATCACCGATGGCTTCAAGTATACTAAGTAGATCTTTAATGGGTATCGCATCTTTAAGCAGGGCTTTAAGCACCTTTTGTATAAGGCTTATCGGAGCTATACGCAATGTATCTTCAACAACCACAGGATAGTCTGTTTTTAGTTTATCAAGTAAATTTTGCGTCTCTTGACGCGTTAAAAGTTCGGCTGAGTTTTGTTTGATAAGTTCACTCATATGAGTGCTTATCACGCTTGCGGGATCAACTATCGTATATCCGCTAAGTATGGCGTCTTCTTTTGTGTTTGCGTCTATCCATAAGGCATCAAGTCCAAATGCCGGCTCTTTTGTGGGAATTCCCTCTATATCCTCACTCACAAGTCCGCTATCCATAGCCAGAAATTTATCCGCATAAATTTCACCCTGACCTATCACGACACCTTTTAGCTTAAACCTATACTCATTTGGAGGAAGTTGCAAATTATCCCTGATACGAATTTTGGGCATCAAAAAGCCAAATTGAGAAGCGATATTTCGGCGCATGGCACGAATTCTCTCTATAAGATCGGCATCGGCTAGTTTTAACAAGCCATAACCAAGATCTAGTTCTAAAATTTCAAGTTTTAAGATATCGTTTATCTTGGTCTCTTCCTCTCTTGCTATCTCTTCATCGCTTTTTTTAGCCGGTTTTGCGGCACTTGCACCATGAGCGATTTGACCTGCTGTGCCGCCTTGTGCACCCTGGGCGGACTTAGCTTTGGCAGATCCTGCAGCAGGGATCATTATGTGTCCGTCTTTGGTTTGTTTTATAATATATCCAAGACCCAAAAATAGCACCGCTATAAAACCCAAAGAAAGTGTTGGAAGTCCTGGAACTAGGGCAAACATAAAAAGTATAAAGCCAACGATTAATAATGTTTTATAATCGCCCAAGAGCTGGTTTATCGAGCCTTCGGCAAAGTTATCACTCTCCTTACTTGCACGTGTTATGATAATGGCTGTTGCAGTAGAGCTGATAAGCCCCGGAATTTGGCTAACCAAACCATCTCCGATAGTTAATATCGTATAGTACTGCGCCGATGTTGCCATATCAAGATCATGCTGAAAAGCGCCTATGGCAAAGCCGCCTATGATGTTTATAATCGTGATGATGATCCCAGCTACGGCATCACCTTTTATAAATTTAGACGAACCATCCATTGCGCCGTAAAAATTTGCCTCCGCAATAACAGCTTCACGTCTTTCTCTTGCGGTTTTTTCATCGATCAAACCGGCGTTTAAGTCGGCGTCTATCGCCATTTGTTTTCCGGGCATCGAGTCAAGCGTAAAACGAGCTTGAACCTCTGAAACACGAGTTGAGCCTTTTGTTACGACCATGAAATTTATAAGCACCAAGATACAAAAAACTATAACGCCTATAACATAATTTCCACCGACGACAAACTGCCCAAAACTTGATATGATCTCACTTACCGCCTCTGGTCCATTGTGTCCTTCGCTAAGTATCATACGAGTTGTAGCGATATTTAGCGAAAGACGAAAGAGCGTGATAATAAGTATAAGTGTCGGAAATGTCGTAAGATCAGTTGGCTTTGGCACATAGATGGATATTAAAATGATCAAAACCGAAATTGAGATCGAAAGCGCAAGGAAAAAATCAAGAACTCCAGCAGGAAGCGGAACGATAATAATGGCCAAAATCGCCACGATTACGCCAACGATACTTAGACTTTTAAAACGTAAAATAGGGGCTAAAAATGGCGCAACTAGAGTTAAGATGGTGTTTTTTTGCTTTGCCAAGATTACTTCTTGATAATATCGCTTAGTTTTATATCATCAAGCATCTCATCAACTTTGCTTTGAAGAGTGCTAAACATAGACCAAATTTGACACGTTGAAGCCCTTTGCGAAGAACAGCCTTCGGCAGAGCCGGAGCACTCAAATACGCTCATGGGACGCTTTTCTGCGCATTCTATTACTTTTTTAACACTAACAGTAGTTGGATCACACTCAAGTGTGAAACCGCCGTTTGCGCCTTTGTAGGATTTTAAAATTTTTTCTTTTGCTAAATTTTGTAAAATTTTGGCTAAAAAACTTTTTGAAATTTGTAATTCGTTTGATATCGTATCAACATCTACCGGAGATGATTTTTGAGATATTAGTATAAGCGATAGCAGTGCGTATTCACTAGCTTTTGTAAAAAGCACATTTTCTCCTTCGAAAGTATAATCAGCTAGATATTTTATAAAAAATTTGCTAGATTTTTACTTAACCATAAAAGCGTCAAATATGCGTCAAAACTATTTTATTTTAATTAAAAACATCACTTTATCTATTTTTATGTTTTTTATGATATAATCGCCGTCTAATTTTAAATCACCAATCAGGAGGTCATCATGGCTTTGGATTCGGCTAAAAAAGCGGAAATAGTTGCGAAATTCGCCAGAAAAGAGGGAGATACAGGTTCTCCGGAAGTTCAAATAGCACTTCTTTCAACTCGTATTGCAGAACTTACAGAACACCTTAAGGTTTTCAAAAAAGACTTCTCTTCACGTCTAGGTCTTTTAAAACTAGTCGGTCAAAGAAAAAGACTTTTAAAATATCTTAAAAACAAAAACTACGCTACTTATTCTAAGTTAATCGTAGAATTAGGCATAAGAGATAAATAACAAAAATTTCTAAGAGAGTTTCTCTCTTAGATCTTATTTAGACGCTACAAAACTAACAAAATTCCCCCACTTAAACACACTTTCGATACGCTTAAATCCTGCATTTAAAACCATTTGGCGATTTTCATCTTCGGTATACGGGATAAGAACATTTTCTAAAGCTTCACGTTTTTGCGCTATCTCGTAACGAGAATACCCCTGCCCTGCTTTATAGTTTTCATAAATTTCTATTATATTTTTTGCAAATTTCTTATCTTCGTAAATTATCTTTTCGCTAAAAACAAAAATTCCGTTCTCATTTAAACCATCATAAATTTTAGATATAAACTCGGCTCGTTTTATAGGGCGGATAAATTGTAATGTATAATTTAATATCACCGCATCAAAGCCTGAAATTTCACACTTTAAAATATCATCTGTTTTAAAATTTATCCTTGCGCCAAAAGCCTTAGCTTTTTTTTGGGCATTTTCAAGCATGGCTTGTGAGTTATCTACTCCATAAAGCAAAAGATCTTGCCTAAAGGCAAAAAGAGCTAAAAGCGAAGTTGCGGTCGAACAACCAAGATCGATAACTTTGGCATTTTGCGGTAAAGCTTTGGCCAAAATTTCACTTATCAGCTTAACGCTAACATCATAAAACGGCACGCTGCGCCCTATCATATCATCAAAAACACTAGCAACCGAAGCATCAAATTCAAACTGTTTTTTTATCGGTTCTTTAAAAATTTCATCTCTCATTTTTGACTCATTAAAAATAATTCACAAACTCCGCTAAACTGTTTTGCTTGCTCTATGTCTTTTTTTATCTGCTCTTTGAGCTCGGCGAGGCTGTTAAATTTTTTATTTTCACGAAGCGCCTTAACAAAACAAACCGCGATACGCTCCGCACTTGGATGAACCTCCTCGCCGATGATGTGAGTTTCAACGCTAAAAGCGCCATCTGTGCTAACGCGGTTGCCCACAAACGTAACAGAGCCGTAAGTCTTATAGCCTATCCTAGTTCTTGTGGCATAAACTCCCGCCTTTGGCAGCAAGTAGCTCTGGATACGTAAATTTAGTGTAGGAACAAGCTCTTTTGCTCCGATGCCTTGCCCTTTTACGACATCACCCTCTATCGAATACTCGCGTCCTAAAAGTGCATTTGCATGGGCTATCTTGCCATCTTTGATGTATTCACGTATGGTAGAGCTATGCACACCCATTTCGTTAAAACAATACTCATCAACAACATCAACCTCTCCATCAAAAATACGCATCAAATCGCGCTTGTCCCAAGCTCTATTTCTTCCAAACCTAAAATCAAATCCGACGACTATCTTTTTTAAATTTTTAAAATCGCGCTTTAAAAGAGCGATAAACTCTTCGCCGCTAAGTCCTTTAATGCTTTCAAAATCATACAAAAAACACGGATAGCTTGAGTATTCAGCGCGTTTTAACTTTGGCGTGATATTAGCTTTATTTTTATCGATTATAACAAGTCCGCCGTATTGACCAAGCCTTTTTAAAAGCTGTTTATGACCGCGATGAATACCGTCAAAATGCCCTATCGCAACCGCTGTTATGTTATCTTTTGTTAAAAGTGTAGAAAAATTCGGCATTTCCTTCCTTTCCTTTTATCTCGCACTCCATTGTATCAAGAAGCGTCCAACCAAACTTTGCGCACGCGAGTTCAAATTTTTTCATCGCAAGTAAGACTGCATTTTTATCGGTTACAACGCCTTTTTTGTTGCGTTTTACATCTTTTCCTACTTCAAATTGAGGTTTAAAAAGTATGATGATCATCGCGTTTCTATCGGCGTTTCTATCAATAGCCTCTAAAATTTCAACCACAGATATAAAGCTAACGTCACAGGTAATAAGCTCGAATTTATCACTGCTTTTAAAGAGACGAACATCTGTATTTTCATAAATTTTAACGCGCTCGTCTTTGCGCAAGCAAGTATCCAACTGGTCACTTCCAACATCAACACCAGTGACGCTTTTTACGCCATTAGCCAGCAAGATCTGCATAAACCCGCCTGTGCTAGAACCTATATCAAGGGCATTTTTGCCATAAATTTCAATTTTTTTGCTTTTTAGGTAGCTTTTTAGTTTTAATGCCCCTCGCCCAACGTAAATTTCATCAAGAAGCCCCACTTTTCCGCCTTGCACGTCAAGGCTAACCTTATCGCAAATTTCATCATTTAGTGCGATCTTGCCGTTTTTTATAAGCTCGCTTGCCTTGTTTCGGCTGATATTTAACTCTTGCGCGACGTATAAATCAAATCTCATTTTTCATGCTTTCATATCGCTCTTCATCGATCACACTTACGCCAAGTTCAAGTGCTTTATCAAGCTTGCTACCTGCTTCGCTACCTGCTAAAACAAAGTCTGTTTTTTTAGAAACCGAGCCGGCAACCTTGGCTCCGTAGCTTTCTAGTTCGCTTTTAAACTCATCGCGTGAGCGACTCAAAGTACCCGTTATAACAAAGGTTTTGCCGCTAAAGGCGTTTGTTTTTATCTCTAGTTTTAAAGCTACGGGCTTAACGATCCCCGCTAGCTCTTTGATACTTTGGTGATTTACTTCGATAAATTCGATCAAGCTTTTAGCCATTTGCTCGCCAAAACCCTCTAAATTTTTAACCTCATCATAGCTTGCCTCAAGCCATCTATCTCCAAAAATCTGCTCTATCTTTTTAGCCGCAACCTCGCCGATATGCTCACATCCAAGCCCTGATATAAATCTTGCAAGGCTGGCGTTTTTGCTATCTTCTATAGCTTTTAGCAAATTGTTGATCTTTTTATCTTTAAAGCCTTCAAGTCCTATCAAGTCATCAAATTTTATCGAGTAGATGTCTATAACCTTTGAGATGATGCCCTTTTCATAAAGCAAATTTATGATAGCATCGCCAAGCCCGTCTATGTTTAGACATTTTTTAGAGGCATAATGAATGATTGAGTTTATTACTCTAGCCTTACAGTCTAAATTTTGACACTTTATAAAAACACCCTCATCAAGTAGATGTGAACCGCACTCAGGACAAATTTGAGGACGCATTATCGGTGTTTGCGTTCCATCTCTTCTTTCTTTGAATACTCCCGTTATCTTTGGTATGACATCGCCTGAGCGTATCACGCTTATCATGTCACCTCTCATAACCCCAAGGCGCTCTATCTCGTCAAAGTTATGAAGTGTTGCCGACTTTACGCGAGCGCCGTCTATAACAACCTCTTCAAGCACTCCAACCGGAGTTACGACACCGCTTCTTCCTACTTGAAGGGCAACATCAAGCAAACGCGTAGTTTTTTCTATGGCAGGAAATTTATAAGCTACCATGAATTTTGGAAATTTAACCGTATAACCAAGCTCCTCGCAACGCTGCAAATCATCAACCCTTACAACCATGCCATCCATCATGATGCTTTTTTCATCGCGCTTTGCCAAAAGCTCCTTGTAAGCATCATCAAGCATATCGGTGGTTAAAATTTTAAAAAATTCATCCTGTTCAAAGCCCAAATTTCTAACAAAATTCATAATCTCGCTATGGCGCGTAAAATTTAAGCTATTTTCACCAACCCCCCACGGGATAAATAAAAGTTTACGCTTTGCCGTTACAGCACTATCAAGCTGCCTTAAACTACCTGCAGCTGCATTTCTGGGATTTGAAAGTGGCATTTCGCCATCCTTTGCCCTTTGCTCATTTATCATATCAAAGTCATCTTTTTTTATAACGACCTCGCCTCTAATTTCTATTCGTTTATCGTAATCTATCCTCAAAGGAATGGACTTTATCGTTTTGGCGTTATTTGTCACATCTTCTCCGACCACGCCGTCCCCCCTTGTGATGGCTCTAACCAAAACTCCGTCTTCATAGAGTAAATTTAAGCTAGCTCCGTCAAATTTAGGCTCAACAACAAAGCTTAAATTTTCTTTTTCGCCGCGTTTTATCCATGCCATAAGTTCTGCATGGGTAAAGATGTCTTCCATGCTCCACATGCGTTTTATATGAGAGGCTTTGCTAAAACCCTCACTCACTCCTCCTCCAACACGAGTAGTAGGAGAAAATATCGAAATATCTTTTGGACTTAACCTTTCATACTCTAAAATTTCATGATACAGCCCATCATACTCTTCGTCGCTAGCAATCGGCTCGTCAAGCTCGTAATACGCCTTTGCCCAAGAATTTAACGTCTCAACGGCATTTTCATACTCTGTTTTTGTCATTATCAAGCCTTATCCTGCCATAAATTTACATTTTGCATCCCGCTATGCAAAGCAAACATCTGCACATGCTCGCCAACATCGTGAGTGCGGATTATACTTGCTCCGTTTTCATAGGCTTTTAGATGTAGATAAAGCGAGCCCGGAAGCCTGTCTTTGACATCTGTTTTTACATAGTGATTTATGACTGATTTTCTGTTTGCGCCGATTAAAAGCGGATATCCAAAATGCAAAAAATGCGAAAGATGTTTGATTAAAAGCATATTTTGTTCAGCAGTCTTGCCAAATCCTATCCCGACATCTAAAATTAATTTCTTAGCACCAAGTGCTGTTGCTCGCTCTATTTTTTGAGCAAAAAATTCATCTATCTCGCCCATCAAGTCGTCATAATGCGGAGCGATTTGCATTGTCGCAGGATCACCAAGCATATGCATCATGCAAAATTGCGCATCATATCTTGCAGCAAGAGAGGCTAAATTTTCATTTGCGGTTATATCATTTATCACGCTAAAGCCGTGATTTAGAGCAAATTCCAGGCAGTACTCATCAAAACTATCAAGGCTAAACTCAACCTTTTCGTATAATTTTTGCCTATAAATTTCACTAACAATATCTTTTATGCGATCAAATTCCTCATCTCTTCCTGGATAAACGCTTCCAGGTCTTGAGCTTACGCCGCCAAGATCGATATATCTAGCACCTTGCTCTATCATCTTTTCTATACGGGAAATTCCATTATCGCCCGTTATGCGACTGTTTTCGTTAAAGCTATCTTTATTTATGTTTAAAACACCCATGATCTGGGCTTGTCTTGGTTTAACAAAACTTTTACCTAAAAATACAGCCAAATTTTTAAGACCAAAATCCTGCAATTTCTCCTTCTTTGAAAGTGCTTGAAATTGCGCATTTGTACCCATTAAAAGCGCAGAAGAATTTAACTGCATGCCAAATATCGTATCCTTGTGCGTAACAAGCTCAGCTCCAACGCTAATGACATCTTGCTTTAGGATATTTGCCGCAGGAGAGCGGATATCATCGATTAGTACAAAATTTAATTCGCTCTTTTTTGACATTATATTTATCCCGCCAGGGCTTGGTTTTATGTATTCACAAAGTGCGTTAAAGTCGGAATTTTCGTTTATTTTATAAAATTTCAAGGACGTCCCTTTTGTAAAATAATCAACATTAAAGGAGTAAGCAGTTGCGTGCATTTAGCATTCAAGTCGGCTAAAATCATCAGCTTATAAAAATATTCAAGCTCATCCGCGCTAAATTTAAATCCGGCTTCACAGGCTTTAATGATCACAGTGCTTATAAGCGATTTTAGTTCGTTTTTATCGAAATTTTCAGAACGCTCAAGCTCTATATACTCATCTATAAATTTCATAACATCTTTTAAATCAAGGCTTTTTAGGTTTAAATTTATATCCATTTGCTTCGGTTTTTCAAGTCTATTCTCAACGATCATACGCGAACGAATAGTTTGTAAAAGTAAATTTTTAGAGTTTGTTGCGATTAAAAATTTAACATTTCTAGGGGGTTCTTCGATGATTTTTAGAAGCGAATTTTGCGCTTCTGTTTTGTAGTTTTTTGCCATTATAACCAGAAGTTTTTCTTCTTTTTCCGCTATATAGGCTTCGTTTACGACCTCTTTTGCATTTTCTAGCAAAAAATCATCGCTAATAAAAAATCTTAAATTTTTACTCTCAAACTCATTTTCAAGCTCTAATTGCAAAGAGCTAAAATCGTTTGTTATAACGATTTTATTAAGCATTTACAAAACAACCTTTGCAAAAAGTACCGCATCGATACTTTTATCAAAAAGTCTAAATAAAGTTATAAGTTTTATGTCTAAATTTTCATCATTTGAGCTTAGATAAAAGCTATTTTGCGCCTGCTCATCAAAGAGCCACATATAGCTATCGTCAGCACCCTTTGCGATCTGAGATCTTTTATCGACGCTTTTTCCGATGTAAAAATACACATATCCGTTTGGAAAAGCAAGGCTTAACATATCCTCAAGAAGTAAAATTTGTTCTTTAGAGTTTATTTCATCAAGCATTGGATAAAGCGCACGAAGGCTAACAAACGGCAAAAGCGGTCTTGCGCTTGAGGCTCTGTTGATCTTTTTAATCAAATACTCCTCAAACCAAGTCCTCTCGTCGTCCGTTATAACGATAAAAGTCCTGCCATCAAGGAGGTATTTTAGTCTTGAAGCCAAAAGAGGAGTCCATTCAACCCTTCGCTCCTCCATCCAACTCATAAGCGATCCTTCGTTTCTGATCGCTTCGAGTGTCCATTTTATGAGATCTTGCATTATTTATCTAGCTTATACGCTTCATGCAATACACGCACTGCAAGTTCACCGTATTTTTGATCCACAACTAAAGAAATTTTTATCTCACTTGTGGAGATCATTTGTATGTTTATGCCCTCTTTTGCAAGCGTCTCAAACGCTAAACACGCTACGCCACTATGACTTTTCATACCAACGCCCACGATAGAAACTTTAACTATCGCATCATCATACTCTACGTGTTTTGCGGCATTTAGTTTCTGCATAGTTTCTTTTGCTATTTCAAGCTCGTTTTGAGGCACCGTAAAGCCTAAATTTGTTGTTCCGTCAAGCCCTACATTTTGTATAATCATATCCACATTTATATTTTCATTTGCCAAAGCGGTAAAAATTTCAGCAGCTATGCCCGGTTTATCAACCACACCGCGTAAAGTTACTCTTGCTTGATTTTTATCTAGTGCTATTCCGCTTACTAAAACTGCTTCCATACTATCCTCCTGAGTTATTAATGTTCCTTCGTTGTGGTTAAAGCTACTTCTTGTTACTAGCTTGACGTTAAGTTTTTTGGCCATCTCTACAGAGCGGTTTTGAAGCACTTTTGCTCCGGCACTTGCAAGCTCCAACATCTCGTCATAGCTGATCTTTTCAAGCTTTCTGGCCTTTTTTTCTATCCTAGGATCGGTAGTATAAACACCATCTACATCTGTAAAAATTTCACATAGATCAGCCTTTAAGGCTCCCGCAAGCGCAACTGCGCTAAGGTCGCTTCCGCCACGACCTAAGGTTGTTATATTGCCGTGCTCATCTATGCCTTGAAAGCCTGCTACCACAACTATCTTGCCTGAATTTAGTTCTTTTTTTATACGTTTTGTGTCTATTTTTTCAATGCGAGCTTTTGTATGAATATCATCGGTGATTATGCCTGCCATTGCACCGGTTAAACCGACTGCTTCATATCCTTTTGCATTTAAAGCTATGGATAGTATCGCCGTAGTTACTTGTTCGCCAGAGCTTAAAAGCATATCCATAGCAACACCGTCTGGATGTTTTGAAAAATGCTCGCCGTATTCTACAAGTTGGTTTGTAACGCCACTCATCGCAGACACTACCACCACCACGTCTGCTCCCGCATTTTTGGTTTCTATTACGCGATTTGCCACCGCTTCGATACGCTCAAGCGTTCCGACGCTCGTTCCGCCAAATTTTTGAACAATCAGCATTAAAAAAATCCTTTCTCTTTAAAAAAACTTAAAGCCTTGATATAAATAGGCTTTTTAAAGTGGTTTATCTCATCAAGTACATTTTTGACATTTATAAATTTAAATTCGTTAAATTCCGGGTGCTTTGTATTTAAATTTACTCTTGCATTCGACTTTAGACGAACTAAAAAATACTTTTGCGTCTGCCCATCAAACGGATACAATTTCTTTTTTGCATTAATCGGAAAATCATAGCTAAGCCACTCTGGATACTCGTATAAAATTTCAACATCACGAGTTCCGATCTCCTCCTCAAGCTCTCTTAAAAGCGCGTCTTTAGGTTCTTCGCCCTTGTCTATGCCTCCTTGCGGAAACTGCCATACATCACTCAAATCAACCCTGCGAGCTACAAAAATTTCACATTTAAACGGATATGCACTTGAAAGAATGACAGCTGCAACATTTGGTCTGTAGTTTTTCTGCATCTTCCTTGCCCTATTTATAAATTTTTGGCTTTGATTTTAACCAAATTCGGCTTTAAATTTATTTAGGCTAAAATACAAAAAATTAAGAAAGAGAAAATTTGTTACTTTATATACACATTCCATTTTGCGAAAGCAAATGCCATTACTGCGCATTTGGCTCAGTCGTAGGCAAAGATAATCTAGCTAAAAGTTATTTTGATGCGTTACTAAAAGACTTGAAATTTCAAATTCAAAAATTTAAGATAAGAAATTTTAAAAGCGTGTTTATCGGTGGAGGGACTCCAAGCGCCGTTGATGCCAAATTTTACGAACCGCTTTTTGAGCAGATTTTATCTTTTTGTCAAAAAGATTGCGAGATAACAAGCGAGGCAAATCCAAACTCAGCAGATACAAACTGGCTTACACAAATGCGAAACTTAGGGGTTAATCGCATAAGTTTCGGCGCTCAAAGTTTCTTTGAAGACAAGCTAAAATTTCTAGGAAGAACACACGATGCAAAGCAAATTTATCAAGCCGTTAAAAATGCTAAAATTTCAGGCTTTAAAAATATCAATATAGATTTGATTTACGGCACGAAATTTGACACAAAAAAAAGACTCTCCAAGGAGGTTGAAAACATTAAAAATTTAGAAATTTCACACGTTAGTGCTTACTCGCTAACACTTGAACCAAATACTCCGTTTTTTCGTAAAAACGAGTATAAAAAGGATAGCCCGATACTGGCTAAATTTATAATGAATGAGATAGAAAATATCGGCTTAAAGCAATACGAAATTTCAAATTTTGGCGAAATTTGCAAGCATAACCTAGGGTATTGGCAAGGTAAGGACTATGCAGCCATAGGCGCTTATGCAGTTGGCTTTTGTGATGATTTTCGATTTACCGCATGTGCAAATTTAGAGAAATTTATAGCAGATCCCACACAAAAAACATACGAAATTTTAAGTAAAAACGATATGAAATTTGAAAGGATCTTTCTAGGAGCAAGAAGTATCGTAGGCATAGAAGCTTCGTGGCTCAATAAACACGAGCAAGAGCGAGCGGAAATTTTAAGAAAAAGCCGAAAATTAGCCTTTAAAGACGGCAAATACTTTGTTAAAAATTTCCTACTTGCAGACGAGATCGCATTATTTATCGTCGGCTAAAAAATTTATTTAACTTTGAGCAAAATAAAGCTAAAATGTTGAGCTTAATTTAATAAAATAGGGACAAAAATGTTTGGTATGAGTTTTTCGGAAGTACTTATAATAGCCGTGATAGCAGTCTTAGTTCTTGGACCTGAGAAGCTTCCTGACACGATGATACAGATAGCTAAATTTTTCAAAATGCTCAAAAAAGGCGTGAATGACGCCAAATCAACCTTTGATCAAGAGATGAAGATAGCAGAACTAAAAGAAGATGCTAAAAAATACCGCGAAAATTTAGAAAAAACCACTGAAAACGTGCGAAAAAAACTAACTTTTGAAGAGCTTGATGCTTTAAAAAGCGGTGTAAACGATATTACGGGTGGGTTAAACGATGCCGTTAGCGGAGTAAAAAAGGCTGTTGATAGTGTTAAAAACCCTACCGAAGCTATAAAAGACGCAGTTTTAGGCAGCGGTGAAAGCCCTAAACAAGACACTCAAAGCCAAAACAGTATTAAAACCGAAAACAAAAATATAGAAAATCAAAACAAAGAGGCATAATGTTTGAAGAGTTAAAACCGCATTTAGTTGAACTTAGAAAGAGGCTTGGTCTTAGCGTAGCAAGCGTTATTCTTGCTTTTGTTGTTTGTTTTACGGTTTGGAACCCGATCCTAGCATGGATGACCGAGCCTTTAAAGGCCGTCTTACCGGATGGAAGTAACATCATCTTTACGCAAGTGCAAGAGCCGTTTTTTACGGCGATGAAAGTTGCATTTTTTGCCGGACTTATCGTTTCTTTGCCTATTATATTTTGGCAGTTTTGGCTATTTGTAGCACCCGGACTTTATGAAAACGAGAAAAAATACGTCGTTCCTTTTGTGCTTGCGGCAACGATAATGTTCTTATGCGGTGCGGCTTTTTGTTACTACGTAGTTATACCGCTTGGCTTTACGTTTTTGGTAAATTTTGGCGGACAACTCTTTACCGCACTTCCTAGTATCGGCGAATACGTGGGATTTTTTACCAAACTTTTAGTGGCATTTGGTATCGCCTTTGAGCTTCCTGTTATAACATTTTTCTTTGCAAAACTTGGTCTTGTTGATGACATCATGCTTAAAAAATACTTTAGATACGCAGTTGTTATTATATTTATCTTTTCAGCTATCGTTACTCCGCCTGATGTTATAAGCCAATTTTTAATGGCATTTCCACTTATGGGTCTTTATGGTCTTTCTATACTTATCGCCAAGTCGGCAAACAAAAAAGAAGAGGACGAAGAGCCCGCACAAGAAAACGAGAAATGAAAGATATAAACGACATTCTTAGTTACGATTATAATCTCCCGCCAAGCCTTATCGCAAGCGAACCTATCTTACCAAAAGAAGAGGCTCGCTTACTAGTTTATCTTAAAGATAAAGACGAGATACATCACCTTAAATTTAAAAATTTAGCAGAGCTTATACCAAAAGATACCGCGGTTATATTTAATGATACAAAAGTTATAAAAGCACGAATTTTAGGATATAAACAAAGCGGTGGGGCTTGCGAAATAATGCTTAACCAACCACTTGGAGAGAACAAATTTAGCTGTTATATCAGAGGCAGGGTTAAAGAAAATTCTATCTTAAATTTTGATAATGGCATAAGTGCAAAAGTTTTAGCTTTAAACAGCGACGGCACGCGTGCGGTTAAATTTTATAGATCAAATTTGGAACTAAGCGCATCGGATCTTTTTTGCGAACTTGAAAAGATCGGACATGTGCCACTACCGCCATATATAAAACGAGCCGACACTAAAGATGATGAGAGCTGGTATCAAAGTATATTTGCTAAAACCAGCGGAGCTGTAGCCGCGCCGACTGCAAGCTTGCACTTTAGCGAGGACATGATAGATAACATCAAAAAAGATCATGAAATTTCATATCTAACTTTGCACGTGGGAGCAGGAACATTTAAAGGCGTAGAGTGTAATAATATCAAAGATCATATCATGCATTCTGAATTTTATGACATACCGCAAAACACCCAAGAGCTTATAAAAAGCGATAAGAAAATTTTAGGAGTTGGCACAACCGTAACTAGGTGCGTGGAAGAATTTGCCAGAAGCAATAGCGCAAGCGGATTTTGCAAGTTGTTTTTAAATTTAAACAACCCGCCGATCCGACAAAACTATTTACTTACAAATTTTCATCTACCAAAATCAACTCTAATAATGCTCGTAACAAGTTTTATCGGCCTTGAAAAAACAATGCAAATTTATCAAACCGCTATCAATGAAAAATACCGTTTTTACTCATACGGAGATGGGATGCTTATCATATGAAACTTAAAGAGATAGACTTTATAGAAAGAATAAATTTATTCTTAGAGACCATATACTACGACGGCGAGAGACATGCGAATACCATACTTTTCGAATACGACCCATCATATCCGCGTGTATATAAGATAGACGCTTCTAATACGATAAAATGTATAGAAAATTTGACTAAAATTTTTCTTTTTTTTCAAAGTGAATGTGAAATTTTAATCAAATTTAAACTAGCCAACTATAATACAAATAGGATCCTTTTTAATATCCTAATCTCATCAAGCGAACGACTTAAAGAATTTGACCAAGAACTACTAAACGCGGCAAAAGAGTATGGTGATAAAGCCGGTATCATCATACGACAAGATAAAAACGGCAACTTTATCCTTGATATAGAAGTCGAGTTGGCTTCCGACGCACAACCCACAAAAAGCCTTGACATCAATAATCAAGCTATGAAAAACTACAACGCCATAATTGCTTACGACAATAAAAACGGCTTTAAAATCCTCTCAAATCAACTAAAATTTATAGGTATAAACGTAAAGCCAAGCAGTGACTATGAAAGCTTAAAACAACACATTACAGACGCTATATATAACCCTGATCTAGTCTTTGTCCAAAAGGTATTTTTAGAAGATGAGCAAAATTTAAACGAACTACTAAAATTTAAAAAGATGAAACATTTTTGCATAGTAGCGATTTGCGAAACAGATGAGATCTTTAAGCCAGAAATCAAACAAGAACTCATCATCTTAAGAGAACCATACTCTTATGATATCTTGCGAGCAGTGCTTGATATGTGTTATGAAAGAAAAGAAAGAGTTAGGGGCGGAGTGTTAAACAACTCCTAAGTATCGCTTAAGTATAACCGCAGCAGCCATGCTGTCAAGCTTCCCGTCGCGCTTTGTATCTGTATAAATTTCACTCGCCTCAAAACTACTTAAACTCTCATCTTGATAGACTATGCGCCCGCCAAATTCAAGAAGTGATACAAAATGTTCTATCCTACGCCTCATCTCATCCTCACTACTTCCGCCAAGCGGTAAGCCTACAACTAAAACATTTACTCCATACTCTGCAACTCTTTGCGACACGTCACGAGCGGCTTGGTTGCGATTTTTACGAAGTATGGGCTCTTGGGGCAAAACAACTTGCCCTACTCCAAAGGCAACACCTATCCGCTTAAGCCCAACATCTATCGCCATAAATTTTTCATTCATATCTTACTTTTTACCTTTAAATTTATAATCTCCACTAAGCCTTCCAATTCGTATTCGTAAATTTTATCGCCAAATTTTGCAAGTGCCTTTTCAAGCGAAACAAAGTCTTTACAAAATTCTAAAATATCATCATTTCGTGCAGGCGTTTTGTTTAGACAAAGTCCAAATTGCGAAGAAAATTCATCAAAATCATTTATCAGTTTTGCCTTACCTTTTGCTAAAAGCATATTTGTCCCCTCGCTTTCACCCATTCGTTGAGGCAGGACAAATACTGGAACGCCAAGCTCTCCGGCAAGTCTGGCACTTTGCATGGAGCCGCTTTTTAAGTCTGCCTGGGCTACCACAAGAGCTTGCGAGAGAGCGACTACTATGCGGTTACGCTCAAGAAATTTATATCCTATGGCAGGCGAGCCTGGGCTGTATTCGCTTAGTGCTAGCCCCTTATCATAAATTTCTTTTATAAATTTTGAATTTGAACTAGGATAAAAGGTATCAAGCCCAGTCGCAAAAACTCCGATCGTTAAGGGCATGGCGGCTTTATGTGCAGCTATATCGACGCCCAGTGCACCTCCGCTTACCACGCAAACATTATGGTTTTTAAGACTTGCACAAAGTCTAGCAACGCACTCTTTTGTATAGACACTGGCTTTTCTTGAGCCCACAACCGCTACTTTTGGCATGGCTAAAAGATCTATATCACCCTCATAGTAAAGCTCTTTTGGAGGATTTGTAAGCCTATCTAACTTACTTATAAATTTATCTTTTGCTAGAATTTTCATAAAATTTCTTTAAGATAAACCACTTCTACATCTTTTAAGATGGTGTTTTTGCTCTCTTTAATGATGTCTATAGTGTTTTTCTTAGGATGACCGATAGCTATAGCGTAAGAGCGTTTTTTGGCTATCCTTACGGCATTTTCAAGCTCTCTTTTTACGGCTGATCTTGATGGGTCATCGTCTAAAAATACATCTCTCGAGATGTATGGTTTTGAATATTTGCTTACGACTTTGGCAACTACGCTTGTGCCTATAGTTCGACTATCTACAAATACAAAATTTTGACTTAAAAGCGCACGATAAGCCCTGTCCATAGCATCGAAATTGCTCGTAAATTTTGACCCGGTGTGATTATTTATATATACCGCCTTTGGAAAGTCAGCTCTTATCTTTTTAACCCTCTCAAGCATACTTTCATAACTATCTGTTACATTTAAAGTGCCGATCTCGGGTCTTTTAAAATTTTTAGCTTGCATAGGAAGATGTATCATAAAAAACTCAAAACCTTGGGCTATCTTTGGCGTATCAGGGTGAGCCTTGGTTGCCGGAAATATAGAAGGAGTTAGTTTAAGTCCGGTTGAGCGTATCATATTTACATGTTCAAAAGTCGCCACGTCGTCTATTATAATAACAAGTTTTGGCTTTCCAAAAAGGCTTTTTGTAGGTGTGAGTGGCACAAAAGCCTCCTCTTTGGGCAGTGGCTTTTTATCGGATTGAGTTGCTTGTTTTGCGGTTTTGTTTTCATCTTTTTTTGAAATTTGCTTTTCTTGTATTTTTTCTTGAGGTATTTTTTTACTAACGTTATCTTCATTAAATTTATCTTGTGTTTTTACCGGCGACTCTTTTTTTGTATCTTTTTCAACATCTTTTATTTCGTGCTTTATCGATGCATTTACTTCGGTTTCATCTTTTTGTTTTTGATAAATTTGAGGCTTTTGATTTTTAAAAATTTCATCTTTGTTTTTTGGGTCTATAAAAATTTTAGTTAAATTTTCATCTTCATCAAATTTTACTACCTTATGTTGTTTTTGGACGGGTTTTTTTATATCTTCAACCCTTTTATCGGTTATGGTAGTTACATTTTTTACATTTATAGTGGTTTGATTTATATTTGCTGTTTTGTCTGATTTTTGGTTGAGCGCGACTATCAGTGTTATGATGATAAGCAAGGATAAAAGCGCGATACCAAGAAATGTTTTATTTAAAGGACGCCCTTTGAGGGATTTTTTAGAGCGCCCTTTTGTGGTCTTTTTTTTATTCAAGACTTAGTTTTTGTTTTGGTCTACGATTTTGCCGGCACTTATCCAAGGCATCATCGCGCGAAGTTTTTTGCCTGTTTGATTTAAAAGACTTCTTTCAGCTATGCCACGCTCTGCGTTCATTTTTACATAGCCGGCTTTTCTTTCTAGGATGAAATTCTTAGCAAAAGTTCCGTTTTGGATCTCTTTTAAAATTTCTTTCATAGCCTTCTTACTGTTTTCATCAACTACTCTTGTGCCACTTACGTAATCACCGTATTCAGCAGTATTTGAGATAGAGTAACGCATGTCAGCCATTCCGCCTTGATACATTAGATCAACGATGAGTTTTAACTCATGCAAACACTCAAAGTATGCCATCTCAGGCTCATATCCGGCTTCAACAAGTGTTTCAAAACCTGCATTTACAAGTGCACATAAACCGCCGCAAAGAACTGCTTGCTCTCCAAAAAGATCTGTTTCAGTTTCATCTTTAAATGTAGTTTCGATGATGCCTGTTCTGCCACCGCCAATAGCTGAAGCATAGCTTAACGCGATAGCTTTTGCCTGCCCGCTAGCGTCTTGATCAACAGCGATTAGATCAGGTATACCGCCTCCGCGAACAAATTCACTTCTTACAGTATGACCAGGTGCTTTTGGGGCGATCATTATAACATCTATGTTTGCAGGAGCTTTTATCTGTCCAAAATGAACGTTAAATCCATGTCCAAACGCGATAGCAGCGCCGTCTTTTAGGTTAGGCTTGATCTCGTTTTCAAAAATTTCAGCTTGAAGCTCATCGGGAGTTAATATCATAACTACGTCTGCGTCTTTTGTAGCATCTGCCACACTTTTAACTTCAAAGTTTTTAGCCTCTGCTTTTGCCCAGCTTTTTCCGCCTTTTGCTAGTCCGATAACTACCTTTACACCGCTATCGCGTAGGTTCTCCGCATGTGCGTGACCTTGTGAACCAAAACCAACGATAGCAACTTTTTTACCCTGAATAAGACTTAAATCACAGTCTTTGTCATAATAAATATTAACAGCCATATTTTCTCCTATATAAAATTTTGGCATAGATTATACAATTTACGAACTCAAATATCGCTGAAGTCGCAAATTTTATATCCTTTAAGTTTTATAACAAGCCATTTTAGATAAAATAGTGCAAAAATTTTTAAGAAAGCTATCTATCATGAACGACTCAATATATAAAAAAATAAAATCCCTTCCTCCGCTTGACGATACGATTATCCAAATTCAACGCATTTGCGCTGATGAAAATAGCTCCATTAGCGATCTAACAAAGGTCGTAGAGCAAGATCCGATGCTAACGGCAAACATCTTGCGCTCGGCAAATTCTCCACTTTACGGCTTTAGCAAGGAGATCACTACCGTAGCAAGAGCGATATCTCTTTTTGGAACGGTAACTATACGAGGTTTTGCGCTTTCAAGTGCCGTAAAAAAGAGCTTTAATATAAATTTAGAGCCCTACGGAATAACTAGCCAGGACTTCTTAAATATCTCAACCATACAAAACGCTTTGATGTATAACTGGTACTCAAAAATAAAACCAAAAAGCCTTGAAATACTATCTCCAGCCTCTTTCATGCTAGAGATCGGAAAGATCGTTTTAGCTCACGAGCTTAACGAAAACGACGAAGCGGAAGAATTTAACTCAAGATTAAAAGATATCGTTTATCCTAGTGATTTAGCACTTTTAGAGAGTGAGTTTTTAGACATCACAAACGAAGAAGTCACTGCTAAAATTTTTGAGCAGTGGAATTTAGAAAATGAGCTCATAAATTCTATCTTCTACTCAAATGACCCAGAAGATGCGCCTGAGCACATAAAAGAGTATGCAAAAGCACTCAAGGTTATCAAAACAAGTGTAAATATCTTCAACCAACTTGATGATATAAGCATACAAAACACTCTTCCTTTACTTGATGAATACGGCTTTAGCCAAGATACTTTCTTGATGGCTACGGCAAAGGTAAAAGATAGTCTGTGAGAGAATTTTTAGAAAATTTAATCGACGGGATAACAGAAAAGGAAGTCTGTGCCTCAAACAAAGAAATTTTACGAAATCTCTTAAATTTAAATGCCGTTACAAAATACAACAATAAATTTTATCTAAACAACGGTTTTGTTTGCGGAAAACTTGACATAAGCTCGAACGGAACCGGTTTTTTACTACCTTATGATAAGCGTTTTAAGCAAGATATATTAATCGAAAATAAAAATTTAAACAACGGTCATTACGGCGATATAGTCCTCGTAAAACTCCTAAAAAATGGTAGAAAACGCGAAAACGGCAAGGTTGTAATGAGTCTAAAACTCGCAAACGAAATAAGCGTAGTTTACACAAAAAGTTTTGGCGCGGCAGTGCTTGGAGTAAATTTAAAAACCGGACTAAGCCTCGCCTTAAAGGCTAGTCAAAAAAGCCTAAAAGCCCTACCTACGGGCACTTTACTTAAAATAAACAACCTAAACAACGACATAGTAGAAGTCTTAGGAAATATCGCAGATCCTGCAAGCGATGAAAAAATTTCATTAGCCGTTTATAACAAAAACGACGAATTTACCGACGCTTGTGAAGATGAAGCCAGAGCTTGGGGTGACGAAGTAGATCCTAGCATGTATCCACAGCGAGTCGATCTTAGCGATCTTGACTTTTGCACGATAGACCCTATCGACGCCAAAGACTTTGACGATGCGATATATTTTGATGAAAAAAATCTTGAAATTTATGTAGCTATAGCCGATGTTAGCGAATACGTAAGCAGTTACGGCGCTATTGACAAAGAAGCTAAAACTCGTGGTTTTTCGATATACTTTCCTCACAAATCAATCCCGATGTTGCCACGAGCTTTAAGTGAAAATATCTGCTCACTAAAGCCAAATGTTGCACGTCTTGCATTTTGTTTTAAAATCTCTCTTGATAAAAATTTAGATGTAAAAAAAGAAGAGCTTTTTGAAGCTATAATCGTCTCCAAGAAAAGATTTAACTACGATCAGATAGATAAAATTTTAAAAGATGAAGAAAAAAGCGAGATCGACTGGATAAAACCTTTGCATAAATTAACGATCAAACTACGACAAAAGCGCCTAGTTCACGCGTTTGATTTTCGCACTCAAGAGCTTAGAATGAGTCTTGATGAAAACGGCGAAGTATGCGCAACTAGATTTGAAAACGACTCTGCTTCGCATCAATTAGTAGAAGACTGTATGTTGCTTGCAAACAAAGCAGCCGCCAAACGTATAAAAAAGGGTGTCTTTAGAAATCACGGCTCACCAGATCTTAAAAAAATCACAAATTTATTAAACGACCTTGCCTTACTTGGTCTTGACTTCTCTTATGAGAGCGACTTAGCAAATCTCATACGTAAAATTCAAGCAAAAGCAGAAATTTTAGGCAATCGCGAAGAGATCGACAAGCTAATTATAAAAGCACAAAAAAAGGCCGAATACGCAAGCGAAAACTTCGGACACTTTGGACTTGGATTTGACCGTTATACACATTTTACAAGTCCGATTAGGCGGTATTCCGATCTTATTTTGCATAGATTGCTAAAGGCAAATTTGTCAAAAGACGACAGGCTTTATAACTATCTACTTTTAAATATAGAAAATACGTGCTCAAATTTAAGCGAGCTTGAACGCGAAGCCGACAAGACGGCATTTGACTTTATGGATCGTAAATTTGCAAGGTGGGCAAGTAAAAATATCGGTAAACACGTCAAATGCTACATAAGCGAAAACCAAAACATCCTGATCGCAAAATTAGATGACGAACTAAAAGGCGCTAGGATATTTATACCAAACTACACCTGCGAGTTATTATCGCATGTTCTAGTAGAGATAACGCAAGCCGATATCGCCACAGCTAAAATCATCGGTAAGATCATAAAAAAGTTTGATAAAAAAGAAAAGTAATGTATAAAAGAGAGCTTGAAAATGCGCTTTTAAATGGCAAAATAGCAAATTATTTTTTACTTTTTGGCGCTGATGAATACCAAATCGAGCTCTTTGCAAAGGAAATTTTAACCATTTACAAAAAAGAAGAGACAAATATTTTAAGCCTTTACTTTAACGAATACGACTACACAAGAGCCTTGTCACACCTAAGTGAACCGTCTCTTTTTGGTGGAGAAAATTTACTTCATATAAAAACCGATAAAAAGATCGCTTCTAAAGAGCTAAAAGAGCTGATAAAAGCATGTGAAAAAGATAAAAATAATTTCTTTTTATATGAATTTTACGAGTTAGATACCAAGATAACAACCGAGATTCAAAGAACGTTTGGCTTAAATTTCGCTAGATTTTTTAAACCAAACAACCCCGAAGAGGCCTTGCAACTACTTGCCAGACAAGCCGGAAAAATAGGACTAAATATAACCAAAAATGCACTTTACGAGCTTTACTTCATACATAATGAAAATTTATATCTTGCAGCAGGCGAACTTAACAAACTTGCGAGCTTAAATACCCACATCGAACAAGACACAGTAAGAAAGCTTGTTTTTGGACTTGGAAGTGTAAATTTTGATGATTTTTTTAATAAATTTATCTCACTAAAAGATATCAAAAAGGACTTTTTTACATACGAACAAGATCCGATATTTAACGAAATTTTATTTATTAACTCGCTTTATAAATCATTTTTTAGACTATTTAAACTCTACTCATACATAAAAATAAATGGCAAATTTGATATCAAAGAAGCTATCGGATATGCACCTCCTCAAAACGTTGCAAATGCGCTAAAAACACAAAGTTTATCTTTAAATTTAAAGACCTATGCAGATGTTTTTATCCAGCTAAATTTAGCCGAATCAGAGCTAAAAACAAACCCCGGTATAGATAAGTCGGCATATCTTTTATCAACCATTCTAAACCTGCAAAACATAATATCAACAGCAAAAATTAAGTAAGAAAAAGGTATAATCCTAGCTTGCTTAAAGCATCCTTGCTCGTTCGCGAGCTTAATACCCACAAGGAGAATCAATGAGACATTACGAGCTTTTATTCATTCTAAAGCCTACGCTTACAGAAGAAGAAGTTAAAGCAAAAGTTGATTTCGTAAAAGAAGTCATAACCAAAAACGGCGGCGAGATAGCCAATGTTGTAGAGATGGGCACAAGAAAACTTGCCTATGCTATTAAAAAATATGAGCGCGGCACATATTTTGTTATCTACTACAAAGCACCTCCGGCACTTCTAGCAGAACTTGTTAGAAATATCAGAATCACAGAAGATATAATCAGATTCTTAAGCGTTAAATACGAAAACAAACGCGAGATAGCCGCATGGGAAAGAATGGTAAAAGGTATCAGACAAACAATCGCTCGCAAAGAGCCACGTGAGCCAAGAGCACCACGTGAGCCAAGAGTTGAAAAAGTAGAAGAACAACCGCTTACAGAAGAGTAATTTAAGGATAAAAAATGTTCAATAAAGTAGTTTTAGTCGGAAATTTAACCAGGGATATCGAGCTAAGATATACAACAAGCGGTTCTGCTATCGGAAATTCTGGCATAGCAGTAACACGCCGTTTTACGGCAAACGGTGAAAAACGAGAAGAAACTTGCTTTATCGACATATCTTTTTTTGGAAAATCAGCAGAGATAGCCAACCAATACCTAAGTAAAGGTTCTAAAATTTTGGTCGAGGGTCGCTTGAAATTTGATCAGTGGACAGACAACAACGGCCAAAATAGAAGTAAACACAGCATAAGTGTTGAAAACATGGAAATGCTTGGAGGTGGCCCTTCTTCGCAAGGTGGATTCAATCAAAATAATCAAGGCGGATATCAACAGGGCGGTTATAATAGTGGGTCAAATTTCAACTCACAAAATAGCGGATATAACCAAAATGCACCGCAAAGAGCTCAAAATCAGCAATTTAACAAAAGAAGCAATGAAGATTATTATGAAGAAAAAATCCCTGAAGTAAACGTTGATTCGGATAATGTAAAATACGAAAGCGACGATACAATACCGTTTTAATTAAGGATAAATTATGGCAGAAAAAAGAAAATATTCACGCAAATATTGCAAATACACAGAGGCAAAGATAGATTTTATCGACTATAAAGATACTTCACTTTTAAAGTATTGCTTATCAGAAAGATTTAAGATAATGCCACGCAGACTAACTGGCACATCTAAAAAATACCAAGAAATGGTAGAAAAAGCGATCAAACGTGCTCGCCAAGCAGCGCTTATACCATATATAGTAGATCGCGATAACGTAGTAACAAACCCATTTGAGGGCCTATAATACTACTTTACTTAGCCCGTATTTGGGCTAAGTACTTTTATAAAAATTATATTACTTTCTTCTTTAAATTTAATCTTCTAAAACCTTTATATAAACATTTTTATAAAAATTTATTTAGCTTGCAAGATATATTTGTTGTTAAATTTAAAGAAAAAAGAGATAAAAATTTAAAATATTTTCCGGCAAGTTTTAAAAACCTACCGGGAAAAATGAATTTTACTTAACCAAAGCGTTTTTCAACACATCTTCTATCGTATCAACGGCAATAATGTTGATATCTTTTGTTACTTCATCAGGGATGTCGTTAAGATCTCGTTCGTAGTTTTTACGTGGAATAAGAGCCGTTTTGATACCCGCCTTGTGAGCAGCAATAAGCTTTTCTTTTAGCCCCCCTATTGGAAGTACTTTTCCGCTTAACGTGATCTCGCCCGTCATAGCAACATCATGGCGAACTTTTATGTCAGTTAGTATAGAAGCTATGGCTGTAACCATCGTTATGCCGGCACTTGGACCATCTTTTGGCGTTGCACCTTCTGGAACATGCACATGCAAGTCATATCTACGGTAAACATCGCTAGGCTCAAGCTTGCGCTTATCATCTTCAAATTTTGGCACGATAGCCATCGGAACTTTTAGCTTTTTATTATCGATTAGTACCTTTACCACACTAAATGCTATTTGTGCAGACTCTTTCATTACATCGCCAAGCTGCCCGGTTATTTGCATCACGCCCTTGCCCTGTATACGTATGGCTTCTATACGAAGCACATCGCCACCTACGATAGTCCAAGCTAGGCCATTTACCTGACCTATCTGGTCTTTTTTATCGGCTTGCTCTATCTCATAAACCTTTTTCTCTAAAAATTCTTTTAAATTTTTAGCCGTTATAGTAACTTTGCCCTCGCTATTTTTAGTTAGGATATTTTTAGCAACTTTCCTAAGTATATCAGCTATCCTACGGCGTAAATTACGCACTCCGCTCTCACGTGTGTAGTCTGAAATGATAAGTTCAAGAGCCTCTTTATTTATACTAATATCGCTTGGTTTTAGTCCATGTTTTTTAAGCTCTTGAGGGACTAGATATTTTTTAGCTATCTCAAATTTTTCTTGTGGAGTATATGAGCTAAGCTGTATAAATTCCATCCTATCGCGTAAAGGAGCAGGAATTTGACTTACGTCGTTTGCGGTGGCTATAAATATCACTTTGCTAAGATCAATATTGAAATTTAGATAATAATCACGAAATTTATTATTTTGCTCCGGATCTAAAATTTCAAGTAAAACAGCAGTCGGATCACCTCTATAGCTTCGCCCTACTTTGTCTATCTCGTCAAGCACCACAACAGGGTTCATTTGCTTTGCCTCTATAAGCCCTTGGACAATACGTCCAGGCATCGCGCCTATATAGGTTCTACGATGTCCTCGAAGCTCATTAACATCCTCAAGCCCACCCAGAGCTATACGCACTAGCTCGCGCTTTAAAGCTTTTGCGATAGAATTTGCTAGACTTGTTTTACCAACTCCCGGAGGTCCCGCAAAACAAAGTATGGCACCGTTGTTTACTTTCTCGCTAACACCACGAAGTTCAAGTAATTCACGTAAAGCAAAATACTCCTCAATACGCTCTTTTGGCTTTTCTAAGCTGTAATGGTCAGCATTTAAATGCTTGCTTACCTCAGCGATAGACGACTTTTTCTTTGCTAAATTTTCAAAAGGTACCTCAACAACCCAGTCAAGGTAGCTTTGTAAGGTATTTGCGTCGGCGCTGTCAGGGTGCATGCGAGATAGTTTGTCTATTTGCTTTTTTATCTCTTTGTATGCATCTTCACCCATAAATTTTTTCTTACTTTCAAGCTTTTTGCGATACTCTTCTATCTCTTCATCACGGTTTGAGTCAGCACCAAGCTCGGCTTGAATTTGCTTTAATTGCTCTTTTAGAAAATACTCTTTATTTGTCTTATCTATCTTTGAATGAACTTTATTTTTTATCTCTTTTTGTAGCTTGTTTGCTTCGATCTCTTCTATAACATAGTCGATTAGCTTAAGCAGACGCTGCTCTAAATTTTCTTCGATAAAAAAACTATAAGCGATCTGTTTTTTAAGTCTAAGTGCGCTTGAAACAAGATCACATACACGCACGGCTTCTGCACTCTCTTCTATCGTTTTAAGTAAATCAGGCGGAAAGAAATGGCTTACTTGCGCTAGTTCGCGCACCTTTTCTCTAAGAACTACGATCAAAGCATCGGTTTTAACCTGCGAAGGACGTACTACATGTAGCGCATCAACCATTGCCTCAAGAGGATTTTCATTTATAACGTGTAGTATGCGACCCTTTTCCATGCCTTGAAAAAGTATCTTTACTCTACCATCGGGTAAAGGCACACGCCTCATGATAGTGCCGATAACTCCTGCGTCATACACGCTTTCAAAATCCCTAGCTCCGTCGTTTTGAGGTTTTGCAGGAACTATTAGCACAGGCGTTTCGTCAGCTAGCGCAATATCAAGTGCACGTAAATTTTCTTCGTCACTTAAAAATAGCGGCGTTATCATAAATGGATATAAAAACAGTTCATCTTCTACAATTACAGGCAATTTTGCCGGTAATGTCTTGTTATCGTTTATTTGCAAATTTATCACTCCTAATTTTATTCAAACATTTTTCTATACCAAGGAAGCACCGGCTCAAGCAAATTTGCATCTTTTAGCGGTGAAGCCTCTATCTTTTGTCTATAAATTTCAGCCGAGGTTTCACGTCCTGTGCGCATATAGAGGTCATATATTTGGGTGTCTAGATAGTAGATAGCAAGCTTAAATTTAATAAGCATAGTCTCTATAAGCGGCTTATACTGCGTATTTGGATACATATATAAAAATTTCTCTATCTCAACCACGCTATCTTCCATTAGCTTTTGGTTGCGATTTGGCTGTGAAAATGAGTCAAAATTTGCTTTTATCTTAAGGTATTGAGCAAATTCCGTCTTTGCCGCACCATCGCCATATCTTTTTATGTATTCGTCAAGGTAGTAATTTGCCAGTATATACTCTTCTTCGTTAACATGCGCTTGTGCTAGGATCAAAAGCATTTGTTCTAAAAGTGGGCTTGCTACGTGCTCACTAGACATCGACACATAGTGCTTATCCGCGCTCTCTAAATCAGCATCCTTTATATCAGCGATAATTTGTGCATACCACTCATCAGGAGTGAGATTATAAAGTTCTGTGTATTTTTCTGCACAACCACTTAAAATCGCGCTAAAACCGACAATAATAATAAAATTTAAGATCCTACGCATAGTGTTCCTTGAAATTTGATTTTTTGCTATTCTACATTTTTTGGTATTATTTTTGCATAAATTTGTAAATTTTTGTTTTTCTTAGACTAAAACATGGTAAAATAAAAGTCAACTCAAATAAATTAAAAAACAAGGAGTAGGTATGACATTTAGCGTTAAAAGTCCGATATTAGGCTTTGAACACATTAAAACAATGGAGATAATAGAACTCGATAAATTTTTCGTAAAGCTTCAAAGTAAGGACGATAACACTTCTTTTACCATGATAAACCCTTTTGCTCTTAGGGATTATGACTTTGAAATTCCTACTTATTATGAAGAGCTTATGCAGATAAAAGACAGCAGTGAGCTTAAAATTTACAACATCATTGTTGTTTCTTTACCTCTTGAAACATCAACTGTAAATTTTATAGCTCCCATAGTTTGCAATATGGACAACATGACATTATCACAAATAGTGCTTGACGCTGCCATGTATCCGCAGTATGGACAAGCAGAAAAGATAGAAAACTTTATACAAAAGTAACCAGCTTAGACCGATCTTGGTCTAAGTCCCCCTAAAGGCTTGCAATGATAAGATTAAAATTTATCGTATGTGTTTTTGCTGTATTTTTTGGCGTAAATTTGCTCGGAGCTATTTACAAAGACACAAACGGTTTAAGCCATGATGTCATCAAAGAAAATACCGGCTTTGGCAAGAATGGATACAGAGATATAAAAACCGATAACGTCTTAACAAAAAAAGGCATCAGCAAGCCAAGTATATACGGCGACATGGAGGTAACAGGAGCTACCATATCCATACCGACCGAGAATGAATACAACTTCAATCCATTAAATTCACGAGAAGAAACCGTTGGTGTTCCTATAAAATTTGTCAAAGAAGACGGCATAAATTTTACGACTAACTCATCGAGTGCTACGCTTGATTTTAGCGACAAGAGTGAATTTGAGCAAAAAAACATAGACGGAAGCAAAGTTATATTTGCAAAGCTTTACTGGGCTGGAGCGATATCAAACAAATGGAACCTAAGTCTATTTAGCGCAGATAGATTTTTATGGGAGCGATACAACTCGGATATTAAAAATTTTAATACAATTAAATTTAAAACACCAAACGGCAGAATTCACCATCTGACAGCCAAAGAGGCTGATACAAAATGGTACGGCTCATACACTGCTGACGGTATGCAATTTATGTATCAAGCAAATGCGGACGTAACCGAGATAGTAAAACAAACTTTGAGCAAAACAAATAGAACATTTACCGCAGGAGATATATTATCTAGCACGCAAACCCCGTTTGTCTTGACCGGATACAGAGATGACTCTTGGCAACAAAATTTGATCGCTCCTTTTTATGGCGGTTGGGCTTTAGTTATCGTATACGACTTTGGCACGGACTACTACGACAGACTAGCACCAAAAAACGTAAATATATACGACGGTCTTACTATACTAGCCCCGATAAGGATTCAAGACACAGAGCTATATAGAAGCGACAGTATGAGACTTACCTTTAGTGACTTTTATACGCCAACTAGGGGCGAGATCAAATCATCTCTTTCTGTTTTAACATTTGGAGCCAAAAAAGAAGTGGCCGGAGAAAATATCACTATCAAAAAAGACAACAAATGGCTTCCCGTAACATCACAAAACAATCAACAAGGCGAACAGCTTAACAGCACTATAACCAAATACGGCAAGCATTTAAATCCAAACAAAATTTACAACAACCAAATGGATCTTGACGTTTATGGGTTATCAAATTTCATAGGCCACAGCGAAACAAGCACTACGGTAGAGCTTACCGCAAGTATCATAAGAAAAGATTATAGCACTAGACAATCAGGACGACAAACATATTATCTTGGAGGTAGAAAGCTTGGCGAGCGTGCTAATATCGGTATGGTAGGCTTTTCGACTATACTTTATGTTCCTGAAGTATGCTACATGGAAAAGATAGAGTATAAAAGGGGTGATTCTGATTTTATTGAGATAAGTACCGACGAGAAACAAAAAACACAACTAAGGATCGGTGATATCCTAAAAAATACACTCATTATAAAAAATAAAGGCAACGAAACAGCCGAAGGTGTCGTTGTAACGGCTGAATTTGACTCAGAAAATGCCATCAAAAACACCTATATCGTGCCTACTCGTATCTCAGAGTCTTTTGACATACTAGACTCAGAAGTAAACAAAGCAAATTTATACACTTTAAACGGCAAGTTAGTAGATTTTTATGTAGGAAAGGGAGCGGACAGCGGCGAAGGAGGGTCGTTTGATAATATTAATCGTGCACTTATACGATTTGAAAATGTATTAAACGGCGAATTTAAGCCAATCGACTATAGAGTGTCATTTAAAAATAAAAGCATGGACTATAAATACGAGTCCGGTTTTATAAGCAAATGCGAAAGTAAAAAATACCAAATAGAAACAATACTTCCGGAAAAAAACGAGATAGACGTTGTTAATAAAAACTATGTAAAAAACAAAAAAAGAAGCTTATTTACACAACTTTCAGGAAGAGCGTTTGATGTCAAGCTTATGTTTTTTGATGAAAATAATGCCGTAGCTACGACTCCTGCCATATTTATAAAAGACGATGTAATGACGGTTGGTGTTGTTTCCGGGGGTTGTGATGCGGATTTTATCGAAAGTACGGCGCGCGAGATAAACACAAAAGGCAAAACGGAGTTTGACATGGAAAGAGTTTTGGTAAACGGATCGTATAGTTTCTTAAAATTCAAAATGGTATATAAGAACCAATTTGACGAAACCATAGAAAAATGCTCTTCAGACTCATTTGCTGTTAGACCGGACAAATTTATACTACAAGAAGATGGTCAAAATATCAACTCTCTCATAGGCGGCAAAAACTATGACAACATCACCATCAAAGCCCTTAAATACGGTGGCACTATCGATGATAACTTTGGTGCAAGGATAGGAGATATCAAATTTACGCAAACAAATCCAGACGGTTGCGACATTGAGCTTGACGAACTTAAAGGGCTAAAATTTAACGCCGATATAAAACATGGCGAAGGAAGATTAACAAAAGAAACAGGCGGCGTAGCGGTTGCCCAAGATCAATCCACAAATTTTTACTACCCAGACATAGGCTTAGCAACGATAAAAGCGGCAGACACCAAATACACAAGCACTGATAGCATAAACAACGACTGCGTTATAAACAGTAGCGCATCAAACGAAAACATTAATGGCATGATAGGGTGTGATATCCCGCTAGATCAAAGTCTTACGTTTACACCAAAAGACATACGTGTAGATAAATTTAGCTTTCCTAACGATAAAGCAGCAGTCTATCTAAGCCAAACTATCGACAACAATAGCCCTGCTCACACCTACGCAAAAGCGCAGTTTCAGATCACGGCAAGGCTTTATAACGATAAGCCCGCTCTTATGTATAGCAATGGTTGTTATGCAAAAGATGTTAAATTTAACATGTCCTTTAACCCAGGCAGTGACACTGACACAAACATAGCTAGCACGAAAGAAAAGATCCACTACTTTATGGATGACTCCAAACTAAAGCAAAATGAAGATGATAAATTTAATGCACTCGCCGAAGGTTTTGCAAGAGGTGTTTTTAACGGCGAAGTCAAAATAAATTTTGCACGAGAAAAAAACCTAGCCATAAATCCATTTCAAATCACAAACGATCAGTTTGAATTTAGCGATATAAAAGACGCTGATAATGTCAATGGCACAACATATATAAAGCCACAAGGTGATGAAATAAAGTCGGCAAATTTTTACTACGCCAGACTTTATGCACCGTATTTAGAAGGTCCAAAAAACGGATTTGACACAAATTTGTATTATGGAATTTACTGCAACAACTGCGATAGCGCTATATTTGACGCAAGCAATGCTTCTGTCTTGCCAAATACCGGCGGCTGGTATATCGACAAAAACGCCGGGCCCGATAAAGCAGTTGCAATAACCTTTGATCCAAAACCCACCTCAGCAAAGGCACGGATCAAAGAAGGCTATACTTTAAATAATGGTAAAATGCCTATAAATTTAAGTAGCACTGTGGCCGGATATGCACAAATCAACATGCAAGACCTTCCTGAATGGCTAATTTACAACCAAACAAACAAAGACGCCACCTATAATGACTTTGTCGTTAAATTTTTAGACAAGGGAGGCTGGGGCGGTAGCTCTCTTGGGCTAAAAACCAAAGATAATGACGGCAAAAACATGGGCGAAGGAAAATTTATCGGCGGTAGCGACTTTGAAGGAGTTTCGGAAAGAACAAACAGAAGGATAGAGTGGTGAAAAAGGCATTTTCGCTTATCGAAGTCGTTTTAGCGCTGATCGTGGTCGCTATCGTAAGTGTAAGCATACCTATCATCATAAAACAAACAAATGTCGCAAACACAAAAGCCTTGACACAAGAAAGTATCTTAAACGCTAAAACATACATGTCTTTGGTGCTCAAATCCGCCTTTACATGCGATTATATAAGCGAAAATGAAAACACGCTTGTGCCGATATTTAACGATACAAATTTTTATGAATCAAATTCCATCTCTGGTGACGGCAGAAGAAATTTTCAACCAAAAACCGGAGCTAACCTAGATAAAGCCTGCCCGGAGAGCATAACCAACATAAAAAGCATAGCAAATTTTACCGGCAACGTAAACATGGAAGCAACAAAAGAAAGAGACTACATACTCTCTTCAACATACAACGTCACAGTGTCTAACTTCAACTCAAACAACGATATAAAGCGCATAGATATAAAAACAAAAGCCTACGACAAACAAAGTCATGAAACCGAAGTAACTCTAAGTGGTTTTGCGGTAAATATCGGCGATAGCGGGCTTTTAAATACTAAAGAGTGGCAGTGAGAGCAACAAAAAAGGCATTTACTCTAATCGAACTAATCATCGTTATCGTTGTGCTTGGTATCGTAGGTTTGATGACACTTCAAGTAACAACAACTGTTTTTAAAAACTATGTGCAAAGTAAAGCGATGAATTCGCTGCAAACTCAAACCGAACTTGTGCTTGAACAGATCTCAAAAATGCTTAGCTATCGCATAAAAGAAAGCGTTATCGCAAGAAAAGGCACAAGTAGCAACATACTACCCTTAAATAACGATCAGGTAAATAACGAATACACAACGCTTGAGTTTATAACATACGCTCGAGAGATGTTTAACGATGGTATTTATAGCGGATTTGCCGACTTAGAGCCAAGCAGCAAAGCAAATGGTCTTATAACTCCAGGAAGCAAACTTTCTAGTCTAAATCAAGAAAATGGCATTTTGGATGACTTTGGTGTAGCGATAACCGACCTAGCCGTGATATTTAAGGGTTTAGCCTATGATGCCACAACTTCTTTTGGCTATAACAACACAAACTCTCTTGATGTCGCAAAGATAACAAGCGTTGAGGATAATAAAATACATTTAACTCACGACGGCGAAATCTCAGAACAATACCACATAGCTTACAGCGCATATGCTATCGCTGTTAGCGATGAAAGCAAGCAAAGAGGCGACTTTACGCTAAAGCTTTACTACAACTATCAACCATGGCTTGGCGAAAAATTTCAAAATGCAGATAGTGCGATATTAGCAGAGAATGTGACTAGATTTAACTTTACCGAGCAAAACGGCGTAGTAGTCATAAAACTTTGCATGCACGAAGCAGGCAAGTCAGGGCTTATGTTTGATAAGAATTTTGACTTTACCGTATGCAAATCAAAGGCGATATACTAATGAAGCGTGGTTTTAGCTTGCTGGCGGCGATATTTTTTGTGGTAGTCATATCAAGTCTTGGCATATTAGCACTCGAACTATCAATGGCTAGCATGCGACAAACAACTGAAATTTATCTAAGAGAGCAGGCTGAGCTTTTGGGGCAAGGTGCAACCGAAATGGCAATGCTTGAAATTTTTAACCATGATTTTAGCAAAGGTTGCCCTAGTAATCCAATAATATCCGATCAAAATTTCAATGATATTTTTGACTACTCGGTTTATGTGCATTTTTTTGGCCAGATTGGTAATTGCGACGATAGCGAGCTAGTAACTGACATACAAACCCCTCAAAGCATAGGAACAGTCAGGTTAGATGTCTTCGTAACAACAAAAACAAAGATAAATAGCGAAGGCGAAGAAGAAAGCATCACGCCAAATCCAATAAGCTTTCACAAACGAACACTGCAAAAACTATAGTTTTTTATTACAAAATTAATTTTCTTTATTAAATTTAAGCTAAAAATTTTAAGCTTGGTGTGCTATAATAATGTTACTTTCAAACAAAGGAGTATGCTATGAATATAAGCATTGTAGGAAGACAACTTGAGCTTACAGAGCCGATAAAAAGCTATATAGAAAACGCTTTTGAAACACTGGGAAAATACAATCTAGACATAATATCAGGCAGATGTGTTGTTTCAGCTGACGAAAAACAAGGCAAAAAAGGTTTTAATGCAGAATTTGCGTTGAATATGGCACATAAAGATACGATCGTTATCCGCCAAAAAGACAAAGACCTTTATGCGGCAGTTGATCTAGCAATAGATCGTGCATCTAAAGTTTTACGCCGTGAGCACGATAAAAAAATCACAGTTAAAGGCAAAGATGACGGCAAAGAAGTTCGCGCTCGCATAGCAGAAGAGCCTGTTGAGGGTGTAGACGAGATCATCCCTATGGAACTTGAGCTTTATAAACCGCTTGAGATCGAAGAGGCGCTTGAACACCTTAAAAATAGCGAAATGCAATTTTATGTATTTAACGATATTGACGCTAAAATGCGTGTGATATATAAAAGAGCCGACGGTAAATTCGGACTTTATTGATACTTCCTGGGGGCGGTTAAACGCCCCTTATTTACTACTTGTCAAACAATCTTTTTATAACTCTTACACTAAAACCAAACGAAACCAAAAGCAAAACATAAAAAACATAAGTCATGATAGGATTTGAAAGTTCGCTTGCATCTTTTATCTCTCGTATGGATATTATGTTTCTAAATTCATCAAGCAGAGCTATCCGCCAACCGTAAAATTTGACCTGAACTAGCTTTTGTTCACCCGCAAAACTTTGCGCTACGGCCTGCATATCGGCTGAGTTAAATTTAAAATAAAATGGAAATCCCCATCTTGTGTCTTCATTACGATAAGGCATGACCTTTGTGCTATTAGCCTCTTGTGTGTAGACAAAATACACATCTCTAGTTGGTCCGTCGGCAGGATTTGCCGTGCTTACAAGCCCATCTTTATCCATGCGTTTTACTTCTCCGCCGGTTATAAGAGCGTCATCATAGTGCGGAAATGCATAGTTTACTGCAACGGCTAACATAAAGTGAGCCAAAAGCGAAACAACTATGAAAGAAATTTTTGCCGATCTTTTTAAATTTTGCCCAAAATTCATAACAATCCTTTAAATTTTAGTGCATTTTACTATAGAATTCTTAATGCTTTTAACCTATCTTGTGCGGCTTTTGTAATATCTTCCTCATACTCGTAATACTCAAAAGTAGCACCATGCTGAACACTTCCGTCAAGAATATCGCCGCTTTGACGATTTTTAAGATCAAGCTCGGCTATTTTAAAGCCATCAAGAGTTTGAGCAAATTCTATAAGTCTTGAAGGCGTTTGCTTAAGCTTGGTAAATAAAAAACAATACCCATCGCCACCATTTCTTCCTACCCTGCCACGCAACTGATGAAGAGTAGCAAGGCCTAACCTCTCGGCTCCTACGATCAAAATAGTGCTAAGACGAGGCAATGAGATGCCGACCTCAACGATGGTTGTTGCCAAAAGCAGATCACCATCTTTTTTAAATTTAAGCAAAATTTCATCTTTTTGCTTGTCTTTGCCGTGCGTTATATATACATTTTTAAAATTTTGAAGCCAAAAATCACTCGCCTCACTTAAGCTTTGATAGTTTAACACCTCAGAGCTTTCAACTAGTGGATAGACGATCACAGCTTGACGATGGTTTGAAATTTCAGAGCGAAGATGTGCCATAAACGCACCAAAATCAGCACTTTTGATCACCTGTGTATGTATATTTTTTTTAAAAGGAATTTCTTTTAAAAAGCTATAGCTAACAAGCGAAGAGTTTATCATAGTTAAAGTGCGCGGTATCGGAGTAGCGGAAAACTGCACAAAAGTGGCACTCCTTTCACCGTCTCTAACGAGCTCCTCGACCTTGTTTCGTTGCGCAGAGCCAAAACGATGTTGCTCATCAACCATGACGAGCACAGATTTTGGCAGTTTTGTGTAGAGTAAAACATGTGTTCCGATGATTAGGTTTGCATTAGCTAGATCCGGCTCTTTTTCTCCACTTTTAACAAGCACGACATTCATAAAGTCCGGCAAAAGTCTGCATGCCTCTTCATAAAGTTGATTTGCTAAGATACTAGTTGGTGCCATCAAAATACTCTTGTTTGGATATGCGCTAAGTGCAGCACCTAAGATAACCAAAGTCTTGCCGCTACCAACGTCTCCCATAATAACTCGCCGTTTTGCCTGCGTGCTACTCATATCTTGTCTGATATCATTTATGGCGTTTAACTGGTCATTTGTCGGGGTAAACGGCAAATTTTTAAGCCACTCATTAATATCAAAAGGCTCAATTTTTTGATTTTTAAAGTATAGTTTTTTAGAATTTAGCTTTTTTATATAGTTAAAAATTTCAATAAATTTTATTACACGAGTGTCAACTTCGCCATTTTTTAGCGAATTTAGCAAAGATATACTATTTTCATCGCCGTTTTGGATAGCGACTAAAAATGAAATTTCATTTTCGTTTAAACCCTCGGCCCTTAAATTTTCGTTTGTTATGTATTTTTTGATTAATTTTTTTAATCTTTCATCTTTCATATCACGTCTAAATTTCGGACTTATGACGCCTGTTTTTGTGATGATTTTTGGATTAGTTATCTGCCATGCACCGTAAGCATAAGCACACGTCCCGTTTAAGATAAGCTCTTTATGTTGTTTAAAAGCACCGTAGTGCCAAGGTTTTGCGTGAAATATAACAAGCTTTATCTCACACTCCCAAGTTTGACAAAAGGCAGTTGCAATAAGCATGCCGCCACTTGCTCGTCGCAAGGTTAAAATTTCAGCCTCTACACAAACCACGCCTTGTCTTGGCGAGCTTGTTATAAAGCTACTTTCAAAGCTTTTAGGGAGCACCAAAGCTAGATCAAGCAAGCTATAAACACCGATCTTGGCTAGCTCTTCGCGCTCGTTTGCTTCAAATTTCATTTGCCGTCATAAAGCACACAAAAGCTAAGCTTGCTTATCTCGTCATGAGTGGCGATAAAGTCGTTTAGCTCCTTAAGACTAAGCGCTTCTATCTTTTTAAGCTCATCCATAAAAGAGCCTAATTTTTTACCTTGATAAAATTCACCCTCGGCTATACCAAGCCTACGAAATAACGTCTCAAGCCTTAAAGGAAGCGAACCTAGTAAAAATTTCTTCGCCTGAGCCAACTCGTTTTTGGTAGCGCCATGCTTTATAAATTTATCAAATTCACTTAAAACAACCGCCATGGCTTCATCTTTACTCTCATTTTTAGTTTGTAAATATCCATAAACTTGGGTGCTACTAAGGTTATAGACCCCGCGCGCATAAGCCGAGTACGCAAGCCCGCGTTTAACACGAATTTCTTCCATGATACGTGAACCAAAACCACTCTCGCCAAGTATAAACATCGCCACATTTGCTTTAAATCTCTCGTCCTGAATTACGTTAAACGGAGCTCCAAAATACACATACGCTTGCTCGCTTTGCTTTGTTATAAATTTCTTTTCACATTTATCGCTTGTTGTTAAAATTTCAAGCTCGCGTTTTTTACCAACTTCTAGTAAATTTAACGCATCTTTTAAAAGCCAAAGATCATTTTCGTTTACATCTCCGCCAAAAACGATAAATAAATTTCCAAGATCCATATGAGAGGATAAAAATTCTTTTATATCATTTAAACTTATGGCCTCTATGCTCTCTTTTGTTCCGATGTTTGGCATAGCTAAATTTGTGCCTTTATAAAGCAACTCATAAAGTCCACATCTTGCCACGTAGTCGTTATCGTTTGCTAAATTTGATATCTCACCAAATGTTGTTATCTTGCACTTATCAAGGCTTTCTTTGGTTAAATTTGGCTCAGCAAGCAACTCTGCTAGTTTATCTAGCGCAAAATTAAAATACTCTTTTAAGCAATTTATATCTATCGCCAAGGTTTCATAACCTGCACTTACTTCTAGGTTTATCGCCCTTGTTTCAAGCTCGCGCGCAAATGCTATACTCCCTTTGCTTTTTGTGCCTTCATTTAGCATATTTGCCGCAAGCCTAGCAAGACCGGCAGTTTTGTTCTCGCAAGCGCCAGCTACCTTAAAAATAAGCTTTAAGCTGGCTACAGCAAGGCTTTTTGAACTTTCAAAAACAACAGGGATATCTACATTTTTTACATTTAAATTTGTAACTTTCATCTAAAATCTCTCTAAGATGTCGTAATTTGTATTGCGTTTGGCAGGAATTTCACCTATATCACGGATTAGCGCGATCATCTCATCTTGACTCATCCTATAGCTAGCACCTGCTGCTTTCACAACATTTTCTTCCATCATTGTCGAGCCAAGATCATTTGCGCCAAATTTCAATGCAAGCTGTCCCACATAACTTCCTTGCGTAACCCAGCTGCTTTGTATGTTTTTAAAATTATCCAAAAACAGTCTTGAAACCGCAAGCAGTCTTAAGTAGCGATTTGAACTTTGCTTTTGAATTTGTGGATACTCTTGCATGAGTTTTGTATTAAGCCCTTGAAAACTCCACAATATAAACGCACGAAAACCGCCCGTCTCATCTTGTAAATTTCTTATGTGATCCCAGTGCTCAACTATCTCACGTGTAGTTTCTACCGTGCCAAACATCATTGTTGCGGTTGATTTTATGTCAAGTTTGTGTGCTTGTCTGTGCACATCAAGCCAAATTGCGGTGTCACACTTTCTAGGAGCGATGATATCTCGCACCCTATCGCTTAAAATTTCAGCACCCGCTCCCGGTATCGAGTAAAGACCTTTTGCTTTTAAGCGACTTAAAACTTCAGCTATCGTTATCTTTGAAATTCTAGCTATATAATCTATCTCAACTGCCGAAAATCCATGTATCGTAATGCTTGGATATTTTTTACTTATATACTCGACTAAATCCTCATACCACTCGATCTTAAGCTTTGGATGAACTCCGCCTTGAAATAAAATTTGAGTTCCGCCTATCTCTAATAGCTCCTCGATCTTTTTGCCGATCTCTTCAAAACTTAAAACATAAGCGTCTTCTTCTTTTGCATGGCGATAAAATGCACAAAATTTACAATCTACCCAGCATACATTTGTGTAGTTTATATTTCTATCGACGATAAATGTGGTAATCGCGTCTGGATGTAGCTCTTTTTTTCTAGCGTATGCCATACGTCCAAGCTCATGAAGCGGTGCGTTTTCGATAAGCCAAACCGCCTCGTCTATACTAAGTCTTTTCAATTTTACATAACCTCTTTAAAATTTTATGGTAGTTTATCAAAATTTTGCTGTTAAAACTCAAAAAACAACAAATTTTAAAGGGTGTTAATAAAATTTTTAAAAACAAACTATAGTATTCAAAAATTATTTTTACCAAATTTCAAAAAGGAAATATAATGAAAAATTTTGCCCTTATCGTAGTTGTAGCTACATTTTTAGTGGGTTGTGCTAACCAACCTAAAACCAACAATGCTAACGACCAAGTAAGCTACGGTACTTGTAAAGCCGGACAAAACTGCACACCTGTGATACAAAGTTGTGGCTGTCAAAGAGGCATGATGCAAAATCCCGCAATGCAAAAATAAATTTAAACCCTAAGCCCAAAATTCTTGGGCTATCCTTATTTCAACAACAAATTTCTTCTTAAATTTTTTATCGCTTAAATTATAAATTAACATTAGCTCTACTATAATACATCTTAATTTTTAAAATCAAAAGGAAAAATAATGAAAAAATTTAAGTTTATCACTCTTTTAGCAAGTGCTATTTTTATGGCTGGTTGTTCTAGTTTTAACCAACACATAGATGTTCCAAAGGGCGAGACTTGCACTATTGATGACGATAAAAACAAAGCACCAAAATGCAAGATCCAAAGCATTCCTGTAGCAGGAATTTATAAAGCAACTCTTCCTTGTGCTAGCTGCGAAGCGATAGAAACTACTTTAAATTTAAATGCCGACGGCTCTTTTACTTGCAAAATGACATATAAGGGCAACCAAGACTACACCGACTTGCAATACGGCAAGTATGAAATCGCCGGAGATATCGTAACAACAACTGACGAGTATAAAGAAAAAATGAGTTATAAATTTGACGGAACAAATTTGCACCTTTTAGACTTTGACGGCAATGTTGCAAAGGGCGAATTTAAGGACTTATATACATTTAAAAAGAGCAATTAAGCATAAAAATTTGGCTTGATTTTCGTTATGTTTAAGGAGCTGTTATGAGAAATTTTATAGTATTTTTAACGGTCATGCTCTTTTTGGGCTGCGCCGACAATACACCTCAAAAACCAACCCAACAAGAGCTACAAACCAAAGAGACAAAAACACAAGAAACAAATAAAAATCAAAAAAAAGAAATAAAGTCAAATCTCATTCTTTCAAAAGCGATATTTTCGACATATCACACCATACTTCCCTGCTCTAACTGCGAAGGGATAAAAACGATACTAACGCTAAACAAAGACAAAACTTACACAAAATCCATGCTAGAAATTTCAAAATCAGCCAATACTTACGAAGAAAAGGGGACATTTGACACCGAGGGTAAATTCTTGGTGTTAAAAAGCGAAAACGGCAAAACTTGCTACTTTGAGCCAAACAAAGAATCCCTCTTGCAATTAAACGATAACAAGCAAAAATTTGCTGGCGTCTTATCGCGAATTTACAGCTTTGAGCCTATAGATAAAGAGTATAAAAACGGCTTTTACGGTGAATTTTTTAAATTTAAGAACGAAAAAAGCTTTCAAAGCATAGTTATTAGCACCTATAAAAATGAAGCCAAAATTAACGTTTACTCATCTTTAAAGGCAAACGAACCCACATGTTCGCTTAGCGGTGAACTAAACTACAACAAAGGTGTGTTTTACTTTAAAAATAACGATGTTAGACTTAGCTTGCATAGGATCAATGATGATATATTTATCCTAAACCATACTCCAAATGCCAAAATTTGCAAAAGCGGCTATATAGCAGGTAAATACAAAAACAAACAAGATACCAAACAAAAATTCGGTAAATTTTTTATCAGTGAGCTTACCGAAGATATGAACCATGCCGATATAGTTAGAATTTTTGGCACAAAAAATATCCACAAAGATACAAATACAAAAAATAACTCACACATAATTTATAACGAGAAAAAAGAGCCGCTGTTTAAATACACTCTCTTAAACGGTATCATAACTCAGATAGACGTGTTGTCTTCGCAGTTTAAAACACCTGAAGGGATAAATTTAAACTCAAATTTCGAGCAGATCAAAAGTAGTCTTAAAATAGAAAAATTTGCCGTAAGTAAAAACCAAATTTCGCTTAAAATACCATCTCGCGACATGGTTATAAAGCTAAAAAAACCGCAAAATTTAAAGAAATTTATAAAACTTGAAGAGATACCAAACGATACTAAAATAGATCAAATTCTACTCATTTGGAATCAATAAATGAGGTATCTCACGCTTTTAAAGCAAGAAAGAAATTTCAGGCTTTTAAGCTTGGTGCAGCTTATATGTTATTTTGGAGTTTGGTTTTCGCATACGGGAATTTTTACTCTTCTTATCAGCCTTGACGCACCGATCTGGGCGATCACGCTAAGTGCCGCGATGGCTTATATCCCTGGAGTTGTTTTAGCGCCTTTTAGCGGTGTTTGGGTGGATAAATTTAGCGCAAAACCGATGCTTATCATCATCGCACTTATAGAAACCGTTACCGTTTTTATGCTGGTTTTTATAAATTCGCTTGATCTACTTTGGCTACTTTTGGTTTTGATTTTTATTAGAAACGGCACGGGCGGGATTTATTTTCAAGTAGAGATGAGCCTGTTTCCTAAAATTTTAAGCAAAGAAAACTTAAAGCTCGCAAACGAAATTCACTCCATAATCTGGGCAGTCGCCTATACTGCTGGCATGGGTATGGCTGGAGTTTATATACACTTTTTTGGCATCAAGAGTGCTTTTATACTTGATGGGGTTATTTATATTATTAGTTTTTACTTTCTTTTTGCACTCAAAATTCCAAATTTCAAACCAAAATTTGTAGAGCCGACATTTAAAATGCTACAAAGCGGGCTAATATACTTAAAACAAAATAAGCTCGTCATACACCTTATACTACTTCATAGCATAGTCGGAGTTACTGCCTACGACGCACTTGTAGCGCTTTTGGCGGACTATACATATGCAAACATCCTCTCTATCTCACTAGTCATCGGACTTATAAATGCATGTAGAGCAGTATCGCTTATGATTTCTCCGATAATACTTGGCAAATTTGCTAATAAAAAAACTCTACTGTATTTTTATATAGGACATGGGGTCGGGATAATCATCTGGGCGATCTTGCAAAGTAATTTTTATCTTGGGTTTCTAGGACTTTTGGCTGCCGGATTTTTCACGTCTACACTTTGGAGCTATACATATACTCTTTTACAACAAAACTGCGACGCTAAATTTTACGGAAGAGTGATAGCATATAACGACATGGTATATCTTGGCATAAGCGCGCTTGTCTCGGTTGCTATCGGGCTTTTATTTAGACTTGGAGTTGGCCTTGAGATCATAACGGCGCTTATGGGCATGGTGTTTTTTGCGGGGGCTTTTTACTATCACAAAATTTCAAAATTTTATGATATAAAATAACTCATATCATCTGATAATAAGGTGATCCGTGCACAAATTTCTTCTCATAAAGCGGTGTAAACGGCACAAGATCGGCATGTCCGGTATAAAGTCTACCGCCATCTTTTAAAAGTCTATGAAGTCTCTCAACACATTTTAATCTAAAATTATCATCGAAATATATCATCATGTTTCTTGAAAGTATCACATCAAATTTACCAAGTGAAAATATCGCATCGTCAAAGACATTCATGATCTTAAACTCACATTTAAAAGCAGGATCTTTTTTAAAGACAAATTTATCTCCGTCTTTTTTAAAAAATCTCTCTTTTTGATAATTATCAAGCCTATGCAAGCTTCTGCTGCTATATGTTGCACTTATGCAGTCAGATATAGCCTGTGAGTTTATGTCGATACCAACCACACTTAATGCGCCTGCTCCAAGAGCGTATTCGTGTGCTAGCATAGCAAGAGAATAAACTTCATCTCCGCTTGAACAAGGAGCACATAGTATCCTAGCACTACCAAGCTCTTTGACGTAAGATATCACTTCTTTTAGTTGAGGAAGTTCACGGTAAAAATAAGTCTCATTTACAGTGATTAAATTTAAAATATCCTGCCTTAGCTCTTTGTTATATTTTATAGAATTTACTATCTCTTTAAATGTAGGGATTTGTCTATTTTTAGCAAAAGTCTTTAGCCTTTGAAGGACTATCTCGCGTTTTGACTCAAGATCGACCCCGCAAAGAGTTTTTAAGGTATTTAAAAATTCATTAAACCCATCCATGTCGCTTGGCGCCACAAAAGAGGTATCGTAGTTTGTATTTATTAAATTTTGCTCGCTATTTCTCTTAAAAAACATTTAAAAATTCCTCAAGCTCTTTTTTTATCATACTTAAATTTAAAGATTTTGTATTTGGATTTAGCTCTTTAGCACGTTTTGGCATACCGTAAACTATTGCACTATCTTCACTTTCGGCGATACACTTGGCTCCTGCCTTATAAAGGTTGTTAAGCCCTATAGCCCCATCATCACCGATACCCGTTAAGAGTATAGCCATGACATTTAAATTTTTACAAATCCCAACCGCCGAGTTAAAAAGTACATCAACATTTGGCGTGTATATCGTTTTTGCATCGTGGTTTGGCTTTGCGTTTAGCGGGATGTTTTCTCCGATCATGAAATTTTGATCGCAGACATAAACTTTGTTTTTAAGTATGGTTTTTTCATTCAAAAGCTCCACATCCAGCCCACACTCTCTGCCTACTTGCGTTACGAACGACTGGATAAACATCTTATTCATATGTTGTGCGATAACTATACTAGTATCTGTTATTTTAATGTCTTTTAAAAGCTTTTTGATATGACCGGGACCTCCTGTAGAGGCTCCGATCAAAACTAATTTTTGAGCCATAATTAGCCTTTTAGTTAAATTTAAAATGCCCGCCTATCAAGTTCTAAATTCAGATAGTTTCGCATTTAGCGTATCTGTCATTTTATTTAGGTGTTCTGCGGCACTTGCGATCTCTTCGACGCTTCTCGCATTTTCGGTTGATATGGCTGTGATACCATCGATATTTTTAACTATATCATCGATATTTTTACCGGTATTTATATAATCTTGTATCGTCTTATCAGACATTCCGATAGCACTACTCATAACATCACTCATAACATTGATAGTCTGCTCAACATTGCTAGCAACATTTGTAAGCTCTTGAATTTGATGTGAGTTTTTACTCATTTGCTCGCTAGAGTCCGAGATCGCTTGAACGATAACATTAATAGTAGCATTGATCTCTGTTAAGCTCTTTTGTGTGCGCTCTGCTAGTTGGCGAACCTCATCGGCAACGACAGCAAAACCGCGTCCGTGCTCACCTGCACGTGCAGCCTCGATGGCAGCGTTAAGGGCAAGTAGGTTTGTTTGATCGGCGATATCGTTGATCACCACCAGAACTGATTTTACCTGCTCGGCATCTTTGCTTAATTGGTTTATCTTAACAGCCATTTCGTTTTCTACATGCGCGGTATTTACGATATCAGATGATAAAGTAGCGATCGCTTTGTTTGCCTCGTCAACATACTTAAGAGCTTTTTGTAAGTCGTCTTTACCGTCTTGAGCTAGCTGTATAGAGCCTCTCATGTTAGTTTGTATAGAGTTACAGTCTTGACTTGTTCGTGTAACAATAGTTGTTGAGTCTTCGACGCGCTTTCCTGTTTGAAGCGATGTTGAGCTTAGCTCATTTGCGATAGATGAGTTTTCGCTTGATAAATTTTTAGCATCATTAATTAGCACGCGAACTTTTTCGATAAAGTCGTTTATCGCGGCACTTGCTTGAGCGATCTCATCGTTGCCTTTTATCTCAAGCTTCCTGGTTAGATCACCGTCGCCGCTTGAAAGGTCACGAGCTTTATCGATTAATAAATTTAAAGGTTTGGTTATTGAAAATTTAGCATAAAGCATAGAAGCTATCAGAGCAATTATCATAACAACGATAGATGCTGTAACAAAGACTTTTAGACCGGCGATCATCTCATCTTTTAAGATTTTAACTTGCTCGCCGCCTATACGATATGCGTTTTCTAGGTCAGCTATAGCCATAAACACCATATCTTCGCCCGCTACATTTAGTTTTTGACTCTTACCAAGACGTCTGATATTTCCATTCTCGCCTGCAAAAGTAAATTGTACAAACTCATCAGTATTAACAAGTTTTTCTATATATCTTAATCCATTAACATCTGCAGCATGTATACGGCTTGTTCCGTTAAATTTCGGATTTCCCGGGTTTATGATAGCAATACCTTTTGTGTCATAGATAGAGATATAGTTTCTACCGCCCGCACCAAATCTAACTGCCCCTACATAGTCAAGTAGATCTTTTCTAAGAGTTTCCGTATCTAGCCCGTGTTCTTTATAGTTTTTTTCTATTTGTTTAACCATCGTAGCAGCGATAGCAAGTTCGCCCGCTAACTCAACTTGTTTACCACCGATGATAGAATTTATCAAGTCTTTTTCAACATGCTTAGCATTCATTTGATGTTCATAATAGCTTATGCTTACTAATGCAGCAAAAAGCAACAGTAGTGAAGATACGACCATAGCCGTGACTTTGGTTGAAATATTCATTTAACCCTCTCTTGTTATTTTTAAATTTGCAATTAATTTACATTAAAAACGCGTGATTATATCAGAAAAAACAATTAATATCATTAAAAAAAATTTATAATTTAAATTATAAATAAAATTTTATTTTCTTAAAATAAATTCACTTATTATTTGTAACTTTATAAAGAAATCCAAAGATCTCAGCAACCGCTTTATATAGTTTTGGTGGGATTTCTTGATTAACTTCGACTTTGCTTAAAATTTCTATAAGATCTGGGTCTTCTTTTATGGGTATCTCATGCTTTTTTGCGACAGATATTATCTTATCCGCCATATAGTCACTTCCTGAAGCCAAAACCTTAGGCGCATTATCTTTTTTTCTGTTATATCCTAGAGCAACTGCTCTTTTTTTAGTAATTTTCATCATGCCTTCTTGTCATACCCAACCTCAAGCCCGCCAAAATCCTTAAATTTCTGCTTGATTTGTTTTTTATCTAGCACTCGTAAATTAAAATTTGAAATTATGAGCCCTACTTCAGATATGGCTTGTTTTAGTTCCACTGAATTCTCAAGTATGACACTTTTAAATTCGGCACTTTGAGTGGCGATAGAGATATCTATATAGCGCTTATCGATAAGTCCCACCATGATATTTATCTGTCCAAATTTTTTAAAATTTAGGTCGATTTGCGCGTAATACTTATCCTTTTTACCACGCTTAAACGCAACATTTGCGCCATCCACGCCGTCCCAAACATATGGCATATATGTTTGTATACCGCCTCCTATACTAGAAACCATTTGATGCATTTCGATTTGAGAGAGCATTTTGTTTACGGCTTGGTTGATTTGTTGATTTTGAGTTTTATCTTGTATGGACAAAAGCGTGCTTTTTACATCACTGCTTAGCGTTTTGGCTATCTCTTGTGCATTTTTTGGCTCGATTTTAGATATATCGTTTGAGGCTAAATTTAGTTGTTTTATGAGGGATTTTACCTCGTTTAAATTTGCTTTTGCGCTACTTGCCTCACGGTCTGCTATATTTATGGTTTGAGCAAGTCGCCTAGCCGCACTAGTTAGTTTATCTTGTAGTGTTGCTTCTTCAAGAGATGATGTTATGTTGTTAAAAAACTTGATCACTCCCGCCTCATCGCCTATGCTATTTAACGCCTTTAAAGTATTTTTTATATCTTCAAGAGCACTCTTAAGTGACTTAAAATTTGAATCAAAGGCTGAGTTTTGGCTAAGTTTTTCATTAGCAAGAGTTAAAACTTTAGACGTTAAAACATCGACAAATTCATTTATCTTAGCAGCTTGCGACCTTATCTTATCGCCGCTTAAGTCCTCTTTACTCTCTTTGTTTAAAAATTTGGCAATATTATCAAGCTTGCTAACGTCGCTTAATAAATTTTTAAATAAAGAGTTGTTTAAAACCGCAGCGGCATCATTTTTAGATGCTTGAAGCATTTGGTTTAGTTTGATAAAAGAGCCGTGGTTGTCTAAATTTTCATCCGCAGCAAGACTTAATATATTAGCAAGTAGCTCTTTGTTTGAGAGGTTTTTAATGTCATTAAGCAAATTTAGCATAGAGCTTGGCAGTTTTTGACCATTTAATGCCTCTTTTAAATTTGCTTCAAGCATTATGCCTGAATTTTTTATCTGCTCGTTAAAACTACCTGTCTTTATGTCGGCGATCGGCTTTAGAAATTCTTTTAGTTTTAAGGCAAATCCTTTTAGCGCCCCATCGTTTTCATCCTGCGTCTCAAGCATTTTCACCAACGACTGCAGATCTTTTGATAAATTTGGAGAAATTTGAGTATCTTTTGCCTGCTGTAAAATTTGCTCCGCCTTTGTTGTGCTTCCGGTTGATTTTAACTCCTCAAGGACGCGCCCTACAAGCTTATCTAGGTTATCAAGTGCTTCTTGTGATCTTTGATTAGTTACATTTTGCTGGGTTGGCTGGTTTTTAAACAAGCCCTCTTGTTGTGCCAACCTTCCTGGTTGATTTGAGGCGATATTACCTGCATTTTGGGTATTTACTTGAGTGCTTAAAGAATTTAAAATTTCCATTATCAGCTTTTACTTGAATTTAGTGCCGACATCTCACCCATGTTATGCATAGGATGCTCTTCATATGGCTTTCTAAGATGCATGGGAACAGTTTTTTGTGTCATAGCAAATGCGATTAGTACTGTAAGCAGTAAGATATAAACATATATAAAGCCCATCGCCCCAAAAAATTTCATACTAGCGCCCATCAAAAGCGGCGAGATAAGAGAGCCCGTGCAATAACTAAAAAGCAATGCCCGACCAACTTCTATGCTATGAGTTCTATCAACTAGCATATCGTTTGCTCTAGCCAAAGATAAGCCGTAAAGACAGAAAAATCCGCTCCCTAAAAAAAACGATAAGATGTATTGAGTTAGACTACTTCCTGTGGTAACCAAAAACAAAACAGCAGATATCAAAGAAATGATAGCACACCCCATTATCGCGGGTCGTCTGCCAAATTTATCACTCAATGAGCCTATGCTAATTTGCGCGAAAAACCCGCCAACCATCGCCGTAGTCATAAAAATAGATACCTCTTTTGCGCCCTGCCCTTGTAGCATAACAAATAAGCTAGCCATCGAGAAAAAGCCGTTTATCAAAACACCTGCTATTACACTACCGACAAGGGCAAGTGGAACTATGCTAAAAATTTTGGGTATGCTTACGCTCTCTTTTTTGGGAATTGTTGGCTCTTTTATGCGTATTAAATTTAAAGGTATGCTTGAAAGCATGATAAACGCGGCGCTGATGATAAAAATTTCAAATGTATCCAACTTAAAAAGAAGTATCAAAATTCCCGCACTAAAGCTAAAATAAAATACGCCCTCGTAAAACGCTATAACGCGCGATCTTATGAAAGTTGCGGTTTTTGCATTAAGCCAGCTTTCTATCACCATCAAAAGTCCGTAGTAGCAAAACCCCAAAAGTGCGCGCAATAACGCCCAAAAATATAAATTTTGACTAAATCCATGAAACATCGCAGCCACGCCAAAAACCGCCGAAAATATCGCAAATGACCTGATGTGTCCGACCTTTGAAACGATACGATGAGCTCCTATCGTGCTAATTAGAGCGCCGATAAAAAAGCAGGTATTTATAGCGCCGATCTCAAGCTCACCAACACCCATCTCCTTAAGCTTCACACCGCATGAACTAATAACAAGACCATTACCAACAAAGAGTAAGCTCATACCAAAAAAAAGCGGCAACATCGAACGGATCATGCGGATACTACTTGACATTTTTACTAACTACTCCAAATAAAAACGCCCCGATAGGCATAGGCGCAAGACCGATTAAAATACCTGCGATGTCAAGCATCTCTTTTCTTTTAAGCACTAAAAATCCCAAAATCAAAACCGCATAAGCAAGTAAACGATAAGGCACAAATGCGGCTGTTAAATTTAGATCTTTTAGTTTGATCTTTTGCTTTTTAAGCCTTTCTTTTTCATTTTTTAGACTAAATTCTTTAACATCTTCGCCCTGCTTATATTGGCTATCTTGCTCGCCCCACTCCTCTTCCTCTTCATCATCAAGCTCTTTTTGCATGGCTAAAATTTCATCTTTATCGTCTCTCATGCGAGCGTTTACTCGTCTTTGATAGCTTTTAAACGTGGCAAAAAGTATAAGTAGCGACGAAAAAAATGCAACCTGAGAGCTAAGTATGAAATTTAGCGATACAAACGAGCCTAAAACAAGCAAAATAAGCCAAAAAACAAGATAAAGCAAGGCAAGAGTTTTAATCACTCATCATCCTCTTTTGCGTCTTTGTATCCTTTGTATCTGTTTTCGTCCTTTAGTTCGTCAAGACTTTTTATCTGAGCCTTGTAAGCTTTATGGACGTTTAGTGCAGCAGCAGCGACACCAAAAGCAAGACCAACAAATATCATGGCGTTCCAGCCAGTTAAGCTTTTTAGCCAAAAGCCAAGCCCTACGCCGATAGCTACGGCTACGACCATGGATATACCAAGACTTAACTTCTCGGCTCCGTTTACAACTTCGTTTATTTTGATTTTAGCCATTTTTTATCTCGTTAAATGCCTCTTTTGCAGCGTTTACCGCAAATTCTATATCGCTTTCATTCATAGGCTCGCATATAAATCCCGTCTCAAACTGACTAGGAGCTAGATAAACTCCGCGCTTTAGCATAGCTGCATGAAATTTAGCAAACATTTTTGTATCGCTTTTTAATGCATCTTCGTAATTTCTAACAGGTTTGCTAGTAAAAAAGTATCCAAACATAGAGCCCCTAACATCGGTTTGGATGTCTATACCGACACTTTTTGCTGCGTCTTTAAAACCGTCCGTTAATTTTCTTGCTAAATTTTCAAGCTTAGCGTATAAATTTTTATTTGAGTTTATCTTGCTAAGAGCTGCTATACCCGCGCTCATAGCGACAGGATTACCGCTTAATGTCCCTGCCTGATAAACCGCACCATCAGGACTTAAGCAGTTCATTATCTGCGCTTTTCCGCCAAACGCCGCAACATTAAGCCCTCCTCCTATAACCTTGCCAAATGTCACAAGATCAGCCTTTACTCCATGAAAAGGCAAAGAGCCAAATTCCGAAGCCCTAAAACCGCTCATAACCTCATCAAGTATCAACACTGCGCCAAATTTATCGCACAACTCCCTAAGAGCTGCTAAAAACTCCTTTTGCGCAGGGACAAGTCCCATATTTCCCGCGATAGGCTCGATTATCACGGCTCCGATTTGCGCACCTGAATTAAAAATTTTCTCAACGCTTGATATGTCGTTGTATATTGCTAAATGCGTATTTTTTACCGTATCTTGCGGAACTCCGCCGCTTGAAGCATTACCGTAAGTAGTAGCGCCGCTTCCTGCTTTAATAAGCAAAGCATCAGAATGTCCGTGGTAACAACCTTCAAATTTGATAAGTCCATCTTTATTTGTATATCCTCTAGCAACTCTTATGGCACTCATTGTAGCTTCCGTGCCCGAAGATACGAAGCGAATTTTTTCTATATTTTCAAATTTATCGCAAACCATTTTTGCCAAAACTGTTTCATTTAATGTCGGCGCACCAAAGCTTAAGCCCTTTTTGGCTGAATTTATAACGGCATCTTCTATATCTTTATCGCAATGTCCAAATATTAGCGGTCCCCAGCTTTGAATAAAGTCAAGATATTTTCTGCCCTCGATATCATAAATATACGCACCTTCGCCATGGTCTATTATCAGCGGTTCACCGCCAACACTACCAAATGCACGAACAGGCGAATTTACGCCTCCCGGGATAAATTCTTTAGCTTGTTTAAAGGCCTCTTTATTTGTCATTTTTTCTTTCCTTTTGATTTAGTTTTTTTACTTTCTTCTTTTAAATTTGTGATGTATTCATATAGTATCAAACTCTCTTCTTCGGTCAAAAAGTAGCTTGGCATCATGCCTTTTGGCTCTTCTAAAGCCCGCTCAAATACCTCATAGCTTACATTATTTATCGCAGGAGCTCTTAGCTCTGCATCAACAAACTTTTCGCTATCTTTACTCTTTTGTTTAAATTTTGATATCACGCTACCTTGGGCGTTAGCTCCGTGACACTTATCGCAACCTATGCCGCGAGGGTTTGAGTATAGCATTTTTGCGTATTCTTTTTTAGTTATAAAGTCGGCTCCATATACCGAAAATAAAATCAAAAAAAATAAAAAAAATGCTCTCATCTACCTTCCGTTTTTTAAATTTTAATAAATTTTTGGATATGATACAATCTTTGTGATTAAAATAGCATTTAAGCGAGGTAAAAATGACCATTTTAGACGGAAAAGCCGTTAGTGCAAAAGTAAAACAGGAAGTTGCCATAGAAGCTAGCAAACTAAAAGCAGCAGGCGTTGAGCCGGCTCTTGCAGTGATATTAGTCGGAGAAGATAAGGCTAGTCAAACTTACGTAGCGTCAAAAGAAAAGGCTTGTATAGCTGCAGGTATCGGCTCTATAATGCACAGACTTCTGCAAAGCACAAGTCAAAGTGAGCTTTTAGCACTTATAAATGTTTTAAATTTAGACGATAGCGTTGATGGGATTTTAGTCCAACTTCCCCTTCCAAAACACATAGATACAAATAGCGTCCTTGAAGCGATCCGCCCTGAAAAAGATGTAGACGGTTTTCATGCCATAAATGTCGGAAAACTCGTTAGCGGACTTGATGGTTTTGCGCCGTGCACTCCATTTGGTATCATGAGAATCTTAAAAGAGTATAACATAGATGTAGCTGGACTAAACGCCGTTGTTATCGGACGAAGCAATATAGTCGGCAAACCTATGGCAAATTTACTTTTAAACGCGTCTGCTACAGTTACAGTAACTCACAGCAAGACTAAAAATTTAAAAGAAATTTGTGCTGGTGCAGACCTTATCGTGGCGGCCATCGGAAAGCCTTATTTTGTAACCGCGGACATGGTTAAAGAGGGGGCGATAGTCGTTGATGTGGGTATAAATCGCCTTGATGACGGAAGACTTGTTGGGGATGTGGACTTTGACGGGGTTGCTTCAAAATGTAGTTTTATCACGCCGGTTCCTGGAGGCGTTGGACCAATGACAATAGCCATGCTTTTAAACAACACTATAATCTCAGCTAAAAATCGCGCAAAAAAATTAGGATTAAATTTTTAAAGAAAGAAGATAATGAAGAAATTTTTAGGTAAATTATACGATTTTTCAAGTAGCTGGACAGGTACTGTTATAATCGTATTATTAGTTATATTTTTTGTAGTACAGGCGTTTGTTATACCGTCTGGATCTATGAAAAATACACTTTTAATAGGCGATCATTTATTTGTTAAAAAATTTAGCTACGGGATTCCTACGCCTAGAATTCCTTGGCTTGAAGTAAAAGTCATGCCTGAGCTAAACGGCAACGGACATCTAATCACAGCCGATGGCCCAAAACGTGGTGATATCGTTGTTTTCCGCTATCCTTACGATGATAAAATTCACTATGTTAAAAGAAATTTTGCGATCGGCGAAGACGAAGTCGTCTTTAGTGAAAAACAAACTTTTTTGCGACCGCATGAAGGCGATGAGTATATAAGAGCAAATTACGATCAAAACGACATAGTAGAGCTTGATGGCAAACTCTTTGTTAAAGAACCTTATAAATTTAGCGGTGTTCACTATGATGAAAACGTAAATATGTTTGAGCAAATGATTTATTACCTAAATGCAGGCAAACTAGCCATGAAACCGCTAAGAGTAAGCTCTCTAGCACCAAATGACAAATACGGCTTTAACGCATTTTACTTTAAAGTGCCAAAAGATGAGTATTTTATGATGGGAGATAACCGCGATCACTCAAATGATAGTAGATTTTGGGGAAGCGTAAGATATGAGCATATAGTTGGTAAGCCTTGGTTTATTTACTTTAGCTGGGATAGCGACTATCGCATAAGATGGGAGCGCATAGGAAGATTTGTCGATACGGTACAAAACGACGATAAATTTATAAATTTTGCACTAAAAGAGAATGAAGTAGATGGACTTCACTAATATAAACATAGTTGAAATTTTAACCATAGTAATCTGCCTAGTCATAGCCATTGTAGGTCATGAGATAGCCCATGGCCTAGCGGCTTATAAATTTGGCGATATGGCCGCTAAAAATCAAAATCGCCTAAGTATAAACCCTATCCGTCACATTGATATGTTTGGCACGATAATCATCCCTGCGGCACTTTATCTAACAAGCGGTTTTGTACTAGGATGGGCTAAACCAGTCCCCGTTAATCTTACCACCGTTATGAGAAACGGTGGTCATAAAGGCGCTATCATAGTTGCTCTTGCTGGCATAGCATACAACTTTATCCTAGCGGCATTTGCATTTTTTGTGCTAAAATTTTTAAATTTTGGATTTGCGGAAGCTAAATTTATCTACACTTTTCTTGTTATAAATTTATTCTTAGGGCTTTTTAATCTCTATCCGATCCCGCCACTTGACGGATCAAAGGCATTAGAATACGCTTTAAGATCTTTTAGACTTAGCAGCATGGCAAATTTGATAACAAGCCTTGAAAAATACGGCTTTATTATACTTGTTGTGATATTAATATCACCGTTTAAAGAGCAGTTTTTTGCACCTATAACTTATATTTTTAAGCTACTTCGTTCCATGCTTTGAGATTGAATTTTAATTTAATGCTATTTGCGATATAATCTTGAAATTTTAAATCAAACGGAATACTCATGCAAATAGACAAAATTTTTATCGCTAGTGATCATGCAGGTTTTGGACTAAAAAAAGAGCTTAAAAACTCACTTTCAAACATCGGTTACGAGATCATCGACCTTGGTGCAGACGACGCTACTACAAGTGTTGATTATCCTGACTTTTCTCACAAAATGGCAAAAAATTTAGATGATAACTGCTATGGAATTTTAATATGCGGAACAGGTATCGGCATATCAATCGCAGCAAATCGCCACGCAAACATACGTTGCGCACTCTGCCATGATGAATTTACTGCTCGCCTAGCAAGACAGCATAACGACGCAAACGTCATCGCAATGGGAGCTAGAACTATAGGCACAGGAGTTGCACTAGATATGATAAAAGTCTTTCTAAACACCGAATTTGAAGGCGGAAGACACGAAAGAAGAGTTAAAAAGATAGAACCGCAAAAGGAAAATTCATGATAACCGAGTGGATATTTCTTACCTGCTTGATATGTGCGTGTATATATTTAGCAGTTATGGTTTTTTACTTTAAAACCTTGCTAAAAAAAGAGCGCGTCACAAAAGATTTTATGAAAAACAACCTCCAGGACACAGAGATCGTTATACGAAAACTACAAATCCAACTTCAACGAAGCCTTGGAAATATCGACATACTAACAGACGAACTAAACAAAAGCAAAAACGATGTAACTTCACTTAGAACGAGAAATTCGCAATACCGCTTAGAAAACGACAAACTTCGCGGCAGAATTCGTGAGCTTGAAGGCAAGATCGAAGCATTGCTATAAATATCATAAATTTTTAAGGATCAAGATGAAAGAACTAAATTTAGAACAAAAAGAGTATTTACTAAACTCCATCCGCCAAGTGCATGACTTTCCAAAGCCCGGTATCGTGTTTCGCGATATAACCACGCTTTTAAACGACAAAGAAGCATTTAACTTTTTAATAGACCACCTGGTTGCAAGATACGGCGAGATGGAGATTGATTTTATCGCAGGGATAGAGTCGAGAGGGTTTATATTTGGCGCGGCGCTTGCAGCAAGACTAAGGCTGCCTTTTGTTCCGATACGAAAACCTAAAAAACTGCCCTATATCACGATCTCTCAAAAATACTCACTTGAATACGGCGTTGATGAAGTGCAAATTCACATCGATGCCTTTAGAGAAAAACAAAATGCAAAAGTTCTTTTAATAGACGATCTAATAGCCACCGGAGGCACTGCAAAAGCCTCTGTAGAGCTTATAAATCAAACAAATGCAACCTGCATTGAAGCCTGTTTTTTAATAGATCTAAAAGAGCTTGGCGGGAGTAACAATCTAAAAAATTTAACCAAAATTTACAGCGTATTGGAGTTGTGAGATGGAAGAGACATTAAAAAATTTAATGTTAAACTACCATCAATACGCTTATGTTATATTGTTTTTTTGGTGCATTATGGAAGGGGAACTAGCTCTTATTTTAGGTGGTATACTAGCACACGAAGGTCATGTGGATGTGGCTTTGGCTATATTTGTAGCAGGTATAGGAGCTTTTGTCGGGGATCAAATTTACTTTTATCTAGGCAGGTACAATAAAAAATACATAGCTAAAAAATTAGTCGCTCAGCGGAGGAAATTTGCCATAGCGCATATCATGCTTAAAAAATACGGCTGGCCTATTATCTTTATCCAACGCTACATGTATGGATTTCGTGTAATAATCCCGATGAGTATCGGACTAACTAGATATAGCGCTAAAAAATACGCATTTATAAATTTAATAAGTGGCTGGTGCTGGGCTGCGATCACGATACTTTTAGCTTGGGTGTTTGGACAAGCCATTTGGGATACGATAAACATCATCGAAGCGCACTGGTATGTTGCCATACCGCTTATAGGTGCATTTTTGGCTGCTTTGTTTTTTGGTTTTAGAAGCATAGAAAATAAAATTTTAAAAGAAAGGAAAAACAGAAGAGATGAAATTTCAAATAACCGATAAAAACATCGGTAGCGTAAAAGCTGACTGTGAGTTGGTTTTTATAATAGATAAAAATTTTGAAAATAAATTTATAAAAGATAAAGAAGCTTTTGAATTTTTTGGTTTTGACGGAGAGGGAGCGCAACTTGTTCAATCTTCAAATACAATTTACGTAGGCATACCAAAACTCGAAGCAGACGAACTAAGACTTGGTGCGTCAAAAGCTTATGGCGCGATTAAAAATTTAAAGATAAAAAGTCTAAAAGTAGCAAGCTATCACGTAGGTTGCGATAGATTAAGTATACAAAGTATAGTAGAAGGTTTTTTGCTTGGAAGTTATGAGTTTAATAAATACAAAAGTAAAAATAAACCGGTTTCATTAGAGGAAGTGATAATCTCAACCCAAGAGCTAAATGACGTAAAAATCGACCTTGACAAAGCCAAAAAAGGGGTAAAACAAGGTGAAATAATAGCAAGTGCAACAAATTTCAGCAAAGATATCGTAAACGAAATTCCTGAAATTTACACTCCTTTAAAAATGGCAAAAGATGCCAAGGATCTTGCAAAAGAGCTAAAAAACGTAACTTGCGAAGTATACGATGAGAAATTTTTAGAAAAAGAGAAGATGAATGCCTTTTTAGCGGTAAATCGCGCCTCGGCAAATCCTCCTCGCCTAATACATCTTACTTACAAACCAAAAGACGCTAAAAAACGCATAGTATTTGTAGGCAAAGGGCTTACTTACGATAGTGGCGGACTTAGCTTAAAACCGGCTGACTATATGCTAACAATGAAGTCGGATAAGAGCGGAGCTGCTGCTGCTATGGGTATCATAAAAGGAGCGAGCGAGCTAAATTTGCCTTTTGAAATTCATGCGATACTTGGTGCTACGGAAAATATGATAGGCGGTAACGCTTACAAGCCGGACGACGTGCTTATCTCACGCTCTGGCGTGACTATCGAAGTGCGCAACACCGATGCCGAGGGTCGTTTGGTTTTAGCCGACTGTCTAAGTTTTGCACAAGACTTAAAGCCTGATTTGCTTATAGATATGGCTACTTTAACAGGTGCTTGCGTAGTAGGACTTGGCGAATACACTAGTGCAATAATGGGCAACAACGAGGAGCTAAAGCACGAATTTAAGACAAAAAGTAAAGCAAGCGGTGAGTTAACCACGGTGCTAGAATTTAACCCACATCTAAGAGAACTTGTAAAAAGCCAGATAGCAGATATAAGCAACACGGCTTCAAGTAGATACGGCGGAGCTATAACGGCAGGCATTTTCTTAGATAAATTTATCAAAGATGAGTATAAAGATATCTGGATGCACCAAGATATCGCAGGTCCCGCATATACCGAAAAAGCCTGGGGCTATAACCAATCAGGCGCTACTGGTGCCGGAGTAAGAATGAATTTATACTATCTAAACGCCATGGCAAAGGAGCTGTAATGGGATTAAGCGTAGGTATTGTAGGACTTCCAAATGTTGGTAAATCAACCACTTTTAATGCACTAACAAAAGCACAAAATGCCCAAAGCGCCAACTATCCGTTTTGCACTATAGAGCCAAACAAAGCCGTAGTGGCTGTGCCTGATAAAAGGCTAAACGAGCTTGCAAAGATAGTAAATCCAAATCGCATACAATACTCAACTATCGAATTTGTTGATATCGCGGGTCTTGTTAAAGGTGCAAGCACCGGCGAAGGGCTAGGAAACAAATTTCTATCAAACATCAGAGAGACCGAGGTTATACTGCATATTGTGCGTTGCTTTGATGATGAAAATATCACGCACGTTGAAGGCGGAGTTGATCCTATAAGAGATATAGAGATCATTCAAACCGAGCTGATACTAGCCGACATAGAACAACTAAATAAAAAATGCGAACGCCTAACTCGTGAAGCCAAAGCAAATGCAAAAGGTGCTAAAGAAACTCTTGCTCTAGCAAATGAACTTCTAAACCATCTAAACGAAGGCAAAAGTGCTAGTAGCTTTGAAAAACGAGAAGATGAGGCTTTTATAAATTTAAATAAAGAACTAAGACTACTTAGTGCCAAAGAGGTGATTTATGGCGCAAATGTCAATGAAGACGGTATCGCAGAAGATAACCAATACGTAAAAGCACTAAAAGATTTTGCCAAGAGCTCTGATCACGAGGTTATCAAACTATGCGCAAAGATAGAAGAAGAGCTTGTGGGTATGGATGATGATGAGGCGCATGAGTTTTTGGCTTCGCTTGGAGCACAAGAAAGCGGTCTTGAAAAGATAATCCGCACAAGCTTTGCCAAGCTAAATTTGATCAGCTACTTTACTGCCGGAGTGGTTGAAGTTCGAGCCTGGACGATCACAAACGGCTGGAAAGCCCCAAAAGCCGCAAGCGTCATACATAACGACTTTGAAAGAGGGTTCATTAGAGCCGAGGTTATAAGCTATGACGACTTCATATCGTGTGGCGGCGAAAACGGAGCTAAAGAAGCCGGTAAAATGCGACTTGAAGGCAAGGACTATGTCGTTGCCGACGGAGATGTTATGCACTTTAGATTTAACGTATAAGCTTGTTAAATCTCAATCACAAATTCTCAAATTTAAAACACAGCACAAAAACGGCGAGAAATTACTCGCCGCTAATTGTTTTTTACTCTTAAATTTAACGACTCATGGTTGTTTTAATACCCTTTTAAACAATACACGCTTTAAATTTTAAACTTTTTTAGCTAAAATTATTTAAATTTTAAAGGAGAAAATATGGCAAAAGATGCAAACGGAACAGAGCTAAACGCAGGAGATAGCGTAACTTTGATCAAAGATCTTAAGGTAAAAGGTGCCGGTGCAACACTTAAAAGAGGTACTCTTGTAAAAAATATCAAACTTACAAACAAAGACACAGAGATCGAGGGCAAGATCGATAAAATGGGCGTTATAGTGCTTAAAACAGAATTTCTAAAGAAAGCATAACAACAAATGCCTACTTAAATTTGTAGTAGGCGCCCTACTTTATCTTTATAAAATTCCTCGTAAAGTCAAACCTAAAAGTCAGTAAATTTTGAAGTATACCAAATAGCACCATAAATGTTATAAAACTACTGCCGCCGTAACTAAAAAATGGCAATGGAACGCCGACTACAGGGGCGTAGCCGATAGTCATCGAGATATTAACCCCTACATATATAAATATCAAAACCGCGATCCCCGTCGTCACCACTTGTGTAAAATAATCTTTTTTAAGCATGTAGTTTAAGCTCAAAAGATGAAAGATCAAAAGTCCATAAGCCCCAAGAAGTCCGAGTGCACCGTAAAACCCAAAACGCTCGATATTATAAGCAAATATAAAATCACTAGTCGCAATGGGTAAAAATTTAAAATGCGTCTGAGTGGCTTCATCTTTTGGTTTGCCTTTTAAGCCACCGCTTCCGATCGCGATTATACTTTGTTGAACGTGATAGCTGGGCTTTTCCGATAAAAAGTCGGTTATGCGCTTTTTTTGATAATCATGTAAATTTTCATAAAGTATCGGAGCGCTAACACCTATTATCACGGCTATGCTTATCCAAATTTTCTTATCCACACCGATAACAAAAAGCACTGCGTAACCAACTAGTAAAAGCACAAGAGCCGTGCCAAGATCGGGCTCTTTCATTATCAAAACAAAGGGCAAAATTATATAAAAACTAAGTCTAAAAAACTCTTTTAAATTATAGCCGTTTTCACCCGGCGGTCGTTTTTTTATAAGATATGCAAGCATTAATAAAAATGCCGGTTTCATTATTTCCGAAGGTTGTATAGTAAAGTGCACGAAAGGGATTTCAAGCCATCTTCTTGCACCAAGCTTACTTACGCCAAATATATCAACCGAAAGCAAAAGCAAGATATTTACCCAGTAAAGTGCCGGTATAAGCCACTCAAGCCTTCTAATTGGTAGTAAGAAAAAAAACATAAAAGCCAAGCCGCCGACGCCAAAATAAACAAGCTGTTTATTTGCTAAAACGGCATTTGCCTCAGATACTAAAACATATGAAAGCACGATAATCGGAAGTATAAACAAAGGCTGCAAAAAGTCAAAATGTGTTAAAATACGCCTATCAAAAACTATCAATTACGCTAACCTTGTTTTTGGTTTAATCATAACACGAAAAGGTAAAATTTTGGTTGAAGTCATAATAACTTGTGCCGACAGACTTGACGTAAGCGTTGCAAATGAGCTTAAAATTTCACGCAACCAAGCTTCAAAACTTATTAAAGACGCCCTTGTAAAGGTAAATTCTAAAACTATATTAAAACCATCTTTTTTGACATCTTTACAAGATAAAATTTCTATAAATTTCGGCGAAGCAAAAGAGATTAAAAACGAATTTGAGGTAAATTTTGACATACCTATCATTTACGAAGACGAGGATTTATTGGTCTTAAACAAACCCCCACACATAGTGGTTCACGGTGCGCCAAGTGTTAAAGAAGCCACTCTTGTTGAGTGGTTAAACGACAAAGAATATATGCTTTCAAATTTAAACGGCGATGTTAGAGCAGGCATAGTTCACAGACTAGACAAAGGCACTAGCGGGGCTATCGTCGTAGCTAAAAATAACACCACACACGCCGCATTAAGCGAGCAGTTAAATGACAAAAGCATGGGAAGAATTTACTTGGCGCTTACAGACTTGCCGCTTAAACAAAACTGCATCATCGATAGAGCTATTGGGCGCAATAGCTCCAACCGCCTAAAAAAAGCTGTCGTTAGCGACGGCAAAAGCGCAAAAAGCGCATTTTTAAATTTAGTCTCAAATGACGGCTTAAATTTGATCGCCGCAAAGCTTTTTACGGGCAGAACTCACCAAATTCGTGTTCATTTAGCAAGTATTAATCGCCATATTTTAGGAGATGATTTATACGGTTTTAAGAGCGAAAAGAGTAAAATAAATAGAGTTATGCTTCACGCGTATATGCTTTACTTCATCCACCCGCGAACCGGCGAGATGGTCGAATTTGTCGCGCCGTTGTATGATGATTTTAAAAATTTACTAGATAAAAAAATATCCAAGGAGTTACTTGATGAAAAAATTTGTCCTAAGTTTATTAATGCCTCTTTTGGCGATACTTCTAGCTGGTTGTGCATCTAAAGTTCCGACACAACAAAGCGCCTCTTTGCCGACCATTACAAATTTAAAAACGATCTCGGATATGACCGAAATCGGTTTTGAGTGGACGCCGACAAACGACGAAAATGTCGCCGGCTACTACTTATATCGCTCAAATCCAAACACACCTAATGCAAGTATGCAAATCGTAGCCGACATAAAAGATCGCTTTGCAACTCACTACGTAGATACAGACTTAGCACCTGAAACCACATACTCATATCAAATGAGAAGCTACTCGCAAAATGCGATTTCACCGGCTGGTGCTACAGTAAATGCAACGACTAAAGCCCTGCTTGAGTCAGTTCCGTTTCTACAAGCAATAGCAGGACTACCAAATCGCGTAAAAATCATCTGGAGACCACATCCTGATCTTCGCGTAGTAAGCTATGTCGTAGAAAGAAGCAATGCTTCAGAAAACAAATGGAGAAGCGTTGCAACCGTTAAAGGTCGCCTAAATGCCGAGCATATCGACACTGATGTTAAAAGTGGAAGATCTTATGAGTATAGAATTCTAGTAAAAACAAGCTCCGGGGTAACATCAAAACCAAGTGCGGTCGTAAAAGCAACCACAAAGGAGTTGCCCTAGCCCGGTTATAAATTTACAAGCAACGACCAATGTGCCTAAAAAGATCATTCTAAGCTGGGACAGCAACGTTGGAGAGGATTTTGCTCATTATAGAATTTATAGAACCTCAAGCAAAATTTTACCTTATACGCTAGTTGATAAAACCACGTCAAATTCATACGAGGACCTTATAAATTCCAACGGCGTTCAAAGATATTATAAAGTAACGGTTGTGGACAAGGATCAGCTTGAAAGCCTAAAGCAAAAAGAGCCTACAGCCGGTCAAACGCTTAGTTCGCCAAGCACTCCTGCCTTTACTTCGATAAGTTTTGACGGCACAGCTATAAATTTAAGCTGGAACGGGGTTGATAGAGCTGTGTCATACACTCTTTATAGAGAGGGTGGTGGAGTTGAAAAAATCATAAGCGATATAGCTCAAACAAACTATAGCGACGCAGCGATACAAGTCGGCGTTACTTATAATTACAGGGTCATTAGCGTCGATGAATTCGGTCTTGGCTCGGACAAATCAGACAAAGTAGAGATAAACACAAAATAATGCCAAATTTCATAGCTAAAAATTTAAAAAACAAACCTTACCCATTCGGCAAAGACGATGTGGAATTTTTATGGGAAGCCTGCGGTAGAACAGAAAAACTCATCTACACCAAAAGTGGCGATGAAGACTTTTTTATCATTACAAAAAAACAAGGTAGTGGCGAGAATTTCGTTATTAAAGGCGAAAAGCTTACCAAGCCTTCACGTGTAGGACTTTTGCAAAAAGCACTTTGTGTTTATCGCGACGAAAACACGAGCGAGATTTTAAGTGAAGCCTTTGCGGTAAAAAACAATCGTTTAACTCAAAAAACAAGCTTTATCGCAGATATTAAAGAATTTTTAGAAGAATTTAACGAACTAAAAGAAAAATTTCCTAAAATTTTTATAGAGATAGGATTTGGCTCAGGAAGGCATCTTCTTTTTCAAGCGCAAAATAACCAAGACGCACTAGTTGTCGGCATAGAGGTTTATAAGCCGAGTATCGAACAAGTAGCAAAACTTGCAAAAGTTAAAAATTTAGACAACATACGACTTATAAACACTGACGCAAGGCTACTTTTATCACTTGTGGGCTCAAATTTGGTAGATAAAATTTTCCTTCATTTTCCTGTGCCTTGGGATAAGGCAGAGCATAGACGCGTGGTGTCAAAAAGCTTTGCCATAGAGTGCGAACGAGTGCTTAAAAGCGGCGGAAATTTCGAGCTCAGGACTGACTCTAGGGAGTATTGCGACTTTAGTATTATGCATTTTTTAAATTTTAAAGACTCAGAGCTAAGCATATATAAAAATAGAAATTTACAGATAAGTAGCAAATACGAAGATCGATGGAAGATGCAACAAAAAGACATCTATGATGTTATATATACCTGCAAGAATGATTCCGAACAAGAAAAATTAGATGATAGAATGGACTTTGCAGGTGGCTATGACGTTAAAAATTTAACTAAAAATTTCAAGAATGAAACATTTAAATTTGATGACTTCTTCATACATTTTGAAGAAATTTATACTATAGACAACAATGAAATTTTACTCAAAGTAGCTTTTGGCGCATTTAATAAACCGGAACAATGCTTTGTTAAAGTAAATGAAAACGAGTGTGAGTATTTCATCAAAAAACCACTTTTAACAAGAGAGAATTTAAAAGCTCATAATGTCTTAAAGGAGTATTTGGCAAATGCAGCAAATTATCAGCGCTCGTAACCTAACCCTTGCTTACGAACGTAATGAAGTTGTTATAAATAGCGCAAATTTGGATATTTTTGCAAATGACTTTGTCTTTATAACAGGCAAAAGTGGAAGTGGTAAATCAACCCTACTAAAGTCATTTTATGGGGAGATAACGCCGAGTGCGGGTGACTTAAATATCTGCATGACCTCACTTGTGGATATCGATACTAAAAAATTAAGCGAACTTAGACAACGCATAGGTATTATCTTCCAAAACTATCGGTTAATAAACGAGTGGAGCGTGGAGCGCAATGTCATGCTTCCGCTTATCATAAAAGGCATAGCCCAAAGTGTATGCAAAAAGCAAGTCGCAAAGCTTTTAAAACATGTTAATATGCTACATAAAGCCGATAAATACCCAATGGAGCTAAGTGGTGGAGAGCAGCAAAGGGTTGCCATGGCAAGGGCGTTAGCGCACAATCCAAATTTGCTTCTTTGCGATGAGCCAACAGGAAATTTAGACGAATACTCAAGCGATGTTATATGGTCGCTACTTAAGTCTGCAAGGGAATTTTTAGGCACAACTATAGTTGTTGTAACTCACCACATACCGCCTACTTTTCGCATACCGTATAGGCATTTTTCTATAGAAAACGGGGGCGTTCATGAGATCGCTTAAAAACCACCTAGGCTTTCTTTTACCTCTTATCGCCTTACTTTTTGCGGTAGAATTTAGCATAACTTCAGACAAGATCGTAAAAAACTATGAAGCTTTAATGGGCAGAGACTACAACATTGTAATAGTCTCTCTTAAAGAGCTAACCGATACCGACATAAAACCGGTCATAAAGAGCTTTTTATCGCTTGAGCAGCTAAGCGCACAAAAGATAATAGACAGGCTAGCAGATGATATTTCAGCTAAAAATTTATCTATCCTGCAAAATGCTTTACCGAAATTTTACTCGTTAAAACTTAGCGAATTTCCAACCCCAAAAACCATGAACGAGATAAAAGATAAAATTCAAAAAATGGAAGGCATAAGTAAAGTAGAAACTTTTTCAAGCACACACGACAAAGTCTATAAAATTTTAAATTTAACAAAAATGCTATCAAATATGTTCATGTGGATACTTGCCTTTGTAGGCTCTATGCTTATGTTTAAACAAGCTAGAATTTGGCTTTACGAACACAAAGAACGCATAGAGATCATGACGCTTTTTGGTGCACCGTTTTGGCTTAAAAGTGCTATGCTTTACAGGATCGCCGTAATAGACAGTATACTTTCTTCGATTTTAGTTAGTGTATTTTTTTACTTTTTGCCAGACATTGAGTTTTTTAACTCAATCGCAAAAGAGATAGATGTGGCAGTGCCAAGACTAAATTTCGAGCAAGAACCAGCCATGCTTTTTGGCGTGGCAATAGCGCTTAGTATATTTACCGTAAGCCTTGTTATGAGAAGAGTTAAAAAAGATAATATATGAGAAAAATTCTTTCTTTGCTACTTATTTGTGCACTTTTTAGCTTAAATTTAGAGGCTTCACAAACAAAAGAAAAGATAAAAAGCTCAAAAACATCTCTAAGATCGAGCGAAGAAATGTCAAAGCAGCTTAACAAAAAACTAGAAGACCTTGCAAGCGATATCGTAAGCGGCAACAAAAAACTTAGACAAATCACAAACGATATAGCAAATTTAAAAGAGCAAATTTCAGCCCTTGAAGCAAACGCCACAAGTGCAAATAGCGAACTTGAAAAGCTAACCAAGCAAAACAAAGAGCTGATACAAACACAAAAAGAGCTTGAGCAAAATATCATTAGAATTATCGCTGAAGATCTCTCTTTTGAATTATTTTTATCACAAGATGAAAAGAGCCAAAGCACAGACTCCATAATGGTTTCTCAAATTTTAACAAAGCTAAATAGTATAGTTAAAGAGGATTATAAAAAATTAACAAAAACATACGAAGAGACCGTTAATCACATCAAAAACCAATCAAGCAAAATAGAAAAAATTCAAACAAGTATAAAAAACTATAAGCAAAAACAAAATGAACTTCTAGCACTTGAAGAAAACCAAAAAAGCACGATCAGTAGCCTAAAACGCGATAAAGAAATTTATACAAAAAAGCTTGCCAAACTACAAATTCAACAAGACGAACTTAGAAAAACACTAGAACAACTATCCATCATGCAAAAAAGAGAGGACGCAAAAGCAGCCGAACTTGAACGCCAAAGACAAGCCCAAGCCTCTAAAAGACAAGGCGGCACAAAGGATAGCAACCTAGATGTTAAACAAATGGGCTCAAGCTACCAAACAAGCGCGGTTAAAAAATACACCGGTACCAAAACTATAGCTCCGCTTGACGGATTTAGCGTAAAGCAAAAATTTGGCAACTACGTGGATCCGATCTACAATATTAAAATTTTCAACGAGTCCGTAGTTCTTCGCTCAAATACGCCAAACGCAAAGGTTAAAAGCGTGTTAAACGGCAAAGTGGTCTTTGCTAAAGAAACACAGCTGCTTGACCGAGTAGTTATTATCGAAAACGAAAATGGTATACACACGATATATGCGCACCTTAGCCAAATAGCACCTACTATAAAAGTCGGCACAAGGGTTCAAAAAGGCTATGTTATCGGACGCGTTATAGACGACTTAACATTTGAAGTAACGCAGAAAAACTATCACATCGATCCGCTTGAATTAATCAGCTTAAAATAAATTTACTTGGATATTAGCTAAATTTAAACCCTTTTTAGTTAAAATTCATGAATTTTAAGGAGCATAATAATGAGTAAAAAGAAGCGTGTATTGGTAAAATTTTCAGGCGAGGCATTAGCCGGAGAAAACGGCTTTGGCATTGATAGCAGTATACTAAAATTTATTGCAGGCGAGATAAAAGAGCTCGTAGAAAACAACATTGAAGTCGGCATAGTGATCGGCGGAGGAAATATCATACGCGGAGTAAGCGCAGCAAAAGATGGTATCATTAGACGAACAAGCGGTGATCATATGGGTATGCTTGCAACCGTCATAAACTCTATCGCCATGCGTGAAGCACTTGAAAGGGGCGGGCTTGACGTTCGCGTTCAAAGCGCCATCAAAATGGAAGCGATCTGCGAAACATTTATCGTAGGAAGAGCCCAACGTCATCTTGAAAAAGGCAGAGTTGTTATCTTTGCCGCAGGAACAGGAAATCCTTTCTTTACAACCGATACTGCAGCTACGCTTCGTGCTATCGAGATAGGATCTGATGTTATCATAAAAGCAACAAAGGTAGATGGAGTTTATGACAAAGATCCTAATAAATTTAGCGATGCAAAACTACTTAAAGCCCTAACTTATGAACAGGCTATGAGTGACGATATAAAAGTTATGGATGATACGGCAATAGCCTTGGCAAAAGATAATTCACTGCCGATTTTAGTATGCAATATGTTTAAAAAAGGCAATCTTTTAAAGATCATAAACGAAGACGAAAACGCACTATACTCAATTGTCAAATAAATAAATTAAAAGGATAAAAATGAGAACAGAACAAGTAACCGCAAGAGCACTAAAGCAAACCGGAGATGACCGCTATAAACTATCACTTATCGTAGCTAAACGCGCCGAGGCACTAGCAAACGGTGCACCTGCGCTTGTTGATACGGATGTGAGCAAGATGAAATTTGCCGACATAGCACTGCTTGAAGTTGCAGAAGGAAAAATCGGTTTAGAGGCTATTGTTGAAGAATAGTATATTCATAGAAGAGCTCATAGACGAGATAGTAGCGTGCAAAAACGTCTCTGACGCTACGGCTTTGTTGTTTTCGCTATACGAACGAAGTGAACTGATAGAAAAAGGCGTAGAGCGTTGCATTATCTCACATGTTGGACAATACAGAAAAAGCGGTGAGCCTTACGCCATCCACCCAATACTTGTTGCTTGCATAGTAGCATATATGGGCGGAGATGAAAGCATGATAGCAGCCGCTCTTTTACATGATGTAGTAGAAGACACAAGTGCTACGCTTGAGGATGTAAGAAGTGAATTTAGCGATGAAGTAGCAAAGCTAGTAGAGGGGCTTACAAAAATAGTTGCGATCAGAGAGGACAAGCTTGTAAGCTCGGACAGCAACGAAAAACTTGCAAATTCAGCTCTTACTTTTAGAAGAATGCTTCTTATATCGATAGAGGATGTTCGCGTTTTAGTCGTTAAACTTTGCGATAGAACGCACAACATGCTAACCCTTGAGGCACTTGCCCCTGAAAAGCAAAGAAGGATAGCCGAAGAGACGCTAATGGTTTATGCGCCTATCGCTCACAGACTTGGAATTTCTTCTATCAAAAATATACTTGAGGATCTTAGCTTTAAATACATACTTCCTCAAGAATTTCAAAAAATTCATGACTATCTTGACGAACACAAGCAACAACTTGCACTTAAACTAAATTCTTTTCATGAAAAAGTAAGTCAATTTCTACTTCAAAACGGTTTTAGCGAAGGTTCATTTGAGATACAAAAACGTATCAAACATTACTACTCGATATATCTAAAAATGCAAAGAAAAGGCATTTCGATAGAAGAGGTTCTTGACCTACTTGCCATTCGTATCATAGTCAAGGAGCCACTTGATTGCTATCTTGCGCTTGGAAATTTACATATAAATTTCAATCCGCTCATCTCGCGTTTTAAAGACTATATAGCACTTCCAAAGCAAAACGGCTACCAAACTATACACACAACGATATTTGACGCAAAAAGTATTTTTGAAGTTCAAATAAGAACTTACGACATGCATAATACCGCCGAATACGGCGTAGCAGCCCACTGGAAATACAAAAATGGTGGCACTATGCTAAATCCAAAGCTTGACTGGCTAAATGATATAGGCATGCAAAATGAAGCCGAAAACAATCCAGAAGAGCTTTACGAATACGCAAAAGACAGCCTTTATATCGAAGATATCGCGGTATATTCGCCAAAAGGGACGGTATTTACGCTTCCTAGAGGCGCTACGGCTCTTGATTATGCCTATGAGGTGCACACAGAGGTTGGACTTTACGCAAAAGAGGCCTTTATAAACCGCATAAAAGTTCCGCTTCTAACCGAACTTAAAAACGGAGATATCGTTCGTATCGTAACAGGAGACGAAGCCAAATACCGCTGCTCATGGATAAGTAGCGTAAAAACAGGCAAAGCAAGAGCAACGATACGTTCATTTTGCAAACAAAAGATAAAAGACATAAATAACAAAATAGCGATCGATATACTAAAATCAGCCTTTGATGTGCCAAAAGAAAAAATTTTAGATTGGCTAGAGCAAGAAAAATCAACCAAAAAGATATTTAAAGCCGCAACCGACTCGATCTATCTACAAGAAGTAGCAAATGCACTTAAAAAATATGTCAAAAAAGAGAGACCGTTTTTATTAAGTCTTGGCGACAAATACCAAATCAAAAAGCAAAAATTTGAAAATATCGTGATATATTCAAACCACAAAATTTCAAATGTAGAATTTGACTACTGCTGTAATCCAAAACGCGGCGATAATATCATCGGCTTTAAATCCGGTCACAATGTCATCGTTCATCACAAGCTTTGCGAACGAGCCGCTAAGATGCTAGAAAAAGATGAAGAAGTTATCTTTGTAAAGTGGACCAGAAATGCTCCACATAGGTATAAAATTTTGCTTAATCTTGAAAACCGCAAAGGAGCTTTGGCTGAATTTTTAACATATCTTGCACGACTTGACGTAAATTTGGCTACAATCACATTAAACGAATCAAAAGACGTGACAGGCGAAGTGTTTGTTCTAAGCATAGAAATAGCAGAAAACATAGATGCCAATATGATAAGAGATAAGCTTAAAGAGCGTTTTAAGATCATTGATTTTATCTCGACAAACGACCCGTATCATAATTAAATTTAAGTAAGGAGAACGAGTGATTGATTTAAATAAAATAATGCAAGAGATCAAAAAAGGCGTTGCCGAAATGATCGATGAAGAAAGAGTGCTTAATCTTATAAAAAATTTCTACGAAAATGGCGAGAATTTCTACGTAAAAGCAGGATTTGACCCAACAGCACCCGACTTGCACTTAGGGCACTCGGTTGTTTTAAACAAAATGGCACTACTTCAACAACACGGAGCCATTATACAATTTCTAATAGGTGATTTTACTGGACAGATTGGTGATCCTACCGGCAAATCTGCAACTCGCAAGAAGCTTGACCGAGAAACGGTTTTAAAAAATGCCAAAACATATGAAGAGCAAGTTTTTAAAATTTTAGACCCAAGCAAAACCAAGATAATGTTTAACTCTACTTGGTGTAACGAACTTGGAGCGGCAGGTGTTATCGAACTAACTAGCACATTTCCTGTAGCTCGTATGATAGAGCGCGATGACTTTGAAAAAAGACTAAAAGCAGGAACCCCGATAAGCATTAGCGAATTTATGTATCCGCTACTTCAAGGATACGACAGTGTTGCTATGAAATGCGACATCGAAATGGGAGGAACGGATCAGAAATTTAACCTCTTAATGGGACGAACTTTGCAACGTGTTTATAATATCGGTAAAGAGCAAGCAGTTATCATGATGCCTCTTCTTGAAGGTCTTGACGGTGTTAATAAAATGAGTAAAAGCTTAGGCAACTACATCGGTGTAACCGATAATGCAAATGATATGTTCGCTAAGACGCTAAGCATATCAGACGAGCTTATGTGGCGCTGGTATGAGCTTTTAAGTCAAAAAAGCGTTGATGAGATCGCAGCTCTTAAAGAGGCTGTCAAAAACGGCTCTTACCATCCTAAAAAAGCAAAAGAGGACTTGGCTTTTGAGATAACAGCTCGCTATCATGATGAAGAAACGGCCCAAAAAGCACGTGATGAGTTTAATAACGTTCATGCCTCAGGCGAACTTCCAAGCGATATAAAAGAATTTAGCATGAATGAACCGGCTTGGATAGTAGAGGCATTAACACACTGTGGACTTACTCCTACAAATTCTCAAGCAAGGCGCGATATAGCGGCAAATGCCGTAAGTATCGATCAAAATAAAATAAAAGACGAACAGCTTAAACTAAACAAAGGCGAATACGTCTTACAAGTTGGCAAGAAAAAATTTGCCAGATTAAAGGTTATATGATGGACTTAAAACCGGTTAAAATAGGCCAATACGAGCTTAAAATTCCTATCATTCAAGGTGGCATGGGTCTTGGTATAAGCTGGGACAGGCTTGCTTCTGCAGTTAGCATGGAGGGTGGACTTGGAGTTATTAGCTCCGTTGGAACAGGTCACTATGAAAATCGCAGCCACATAAGCAAAGAACTAAATTTAAAACCTCTTGGAAGTGAAAATTTCTACTCTGCAGCAGGATTAAAAGCCATAATAGACAACGCTCGCAAAGTATGCGGCGATATACCACTTGGCGTAAATATCATGTATGCAGCAAACGACTACGCAAGAGTAGTAAAAGACGCATGTGAAGCGGGTTTTAACATAATCATATCCGGCGCGGGACTACCTACAAATTTACCTGAATTTACACAAGAATTTAAGCATATTGCGCTCGTTCCCATCGTAAGTTCAGCCAAAGCACTCAAAATAATCTGCAAGCGCTGGACACAAAGATACAACCGCTTGCCAGATGCCGTTGTTCTTGAGGGGCCTTTAAGCGGAGGACACCAAGGCTTTACATATGAGCAATGCGTAGACCCCGAGTATCAACTTGAAAAGCTAATCCCGCAAGTAAAAGAAGAGATAAAGCAATGGGGCGACTTTCCGCTCTTTGCGGCAGGAGGAATTTGGGATAAAAACGATATCGAAAAAGCTATCTCTCTTGGTGCGGACGGTGTTCAAATGGGAACTCGTTTTATCGGAACTCACGAGTGCGATGCCAGTGATAACTTTAAGCAAATGTTGCTTGATGCAAAACAAGAGGATATAGAGCTTATAAAAAGCCCTGTCGGCTACCCTGCAAGAGGTATTAAGACAAATTTATTTTCACTAATCGAGAAAAAAATAGCACCCAAAATTCAGTGCATAAGCAACTGCGTAGCGCCTTGTGGACACGGCAAAGAAGCAAAAATGGTAGGATACTGTATCGCCGATAGACTTTATGATGCTTATGCCGGAGTTAAAGAAACAGGTCTGTTTTTTACAGGCACAAACGGATATAGACTAAACGAGATAATAAGCGTGAAAGAGCTGATCAAAAAGCTAACACAAGGCGAAAATGCATAAATTTTTAGCCCTGTTTTTGTTTTTAGCAATAGCACTTTTTGGTGCTAATGAGAGCCAAGTGTTTGCAAATTTCGACAAGAGCTTTGCAAATGCTACGGCTACACAAAAAGCAACAATGCACGAAAATATTAAGCGAATTTATGTCCAAGCCATCATAAAAAACGATATAAATTTAAAAAAAGAGAGCTTGGAGCGACTTATAACTAGTGCAAAAGCACTAAAATTAGACTCAAAGTCATATGTAACCGATCTAAACAAATTAAGGGGCATAAAAACAACAACCCAAACCACAAAAAGAGAAACTCCACAGCAACAATCCGCAAAACCTCTTTACATGCTAAGCGCAAGCAAGGTGGATGATACATTGGTTTTAAAATTTAACCAGTCGCTTGATGATATAAAACTTAAAAATTTCTCCTTAAACCAAAAAGGGGCATATAGAAATGTCATCGACATAGAGGCGATTTTAAACGGAAAAAGTTTAAATTATAAAAATTTCATAGTCGATAGTATCCGCATAGCGCAATTTGATAAAAAAACAGTTCGCATAGTATTTAGCGACTCTTCACAAAAAACAATAAAAGCGGACGTAAAAGACAATACCTTAATCATCACTACGGATAATTTCATATCAAAAGAAAACGTAAAAAACGTAAAAACCAACACCAAAATACAAGCTCAAACACAGAGTAAAGCTATACCGCAAACACCGGCAACAAAGAAAAATAAAATAATAGTCATCGATCCCGGTCATGGCGGAACAGACCCTGGAGCGGTAAACGGCAGTTTAAAAGAAAAAGTTGCCGTCTTAGCAGTCTCTCAAAAACTTGGCGAATACCTTCAAAAAAGTGGTTATACGGTGTATTTTACAAGAAATAACGACAAATTTATCAACCTAAGAACAAGAACAAAATTTGCAAATGACAAAAACGCAGATTTATTTTTATCCATACATGCAAATGCCGCACCAAACGCACAAAAAGCAAAAACGATGCACGGCATAGAGACATTTTTCCTCTCTCCCGCAAGATCTGAACGAAGCAAAAATGCTGCCGCTCTTGAAAACAAATCAGATATCGAAGAGATGAATTATTTCTCCCAGCAAACATTTTTAAATTTCTTAAACCGCGAAAAAATCATCGCTTCAAACAAACTAGGCATAGACATGCAACGTGAAATTTTATCGCAGGCAAGACGTGTTTATAAAGCTACGGACGGCGGAGTAAGAGAAGCTCCGTTTTGGGTGCTCGTAGGAGCATTAATGCCTGCTGTGCTAATAGAAATCGGTTATATCACACACCCAACAGAAGGCAAGATGTTATATGATAGTGCATATCAAAACGCACTTGCAAAAGGTATAGCAAACGGCGTTGAGAGCTATTTTGCTAAAAACAGATGAAAACGGCAATTATAAATTTCAAAGACAAGATCGCCTTTAACGAAGAATTTAACGATATTTACTTTAACACTAGCGATCCTCTAGGCGAAAGTAAATACGTTTTTGCAAGCGCTATAGATGAAATTTTTGAAGATCAAAACAGTTTCATCGTGGCAGAGCTTGGCTTTGGGGCAGGCTTAAATTTCTTAACGCTTTGCAATAAATTTAAAAATACAGACAAAAAGCTTCACTTTGTTAGTATTGAAATGACCCCCATTTCACCAAACGATCTACAAGAAATTTATAAAAAGCTTAACGCCTTTAAGCTTTTGAGTAAAAAACTAATTAGTCTATATCCTCCTATCATTAGTGGTATACACAGGATAGAATTTAGCCCAAATATCACTCTTGATCTGTGCTTTGGCGAAGCAAAAGAAATTTTACCGGAACTTGACTTTGAGGCTGATGTTTGGTTTATGGATGGCTTTGCTCCAAGTAAAAATAGTTCAATGTGGGACGAAGAAATTTTTAAAGAGGTCGCTCGTTTAAGTAAGATAGAGGCAGTTATAAAGACATATTCGTGTGCAAAAATCGTACGCGAAAATTTTATAAAATCAGGCTTTGAACTAACTTTACTAAAAGGATACGGCAAAAAACGACAGATGAGTCATGCGGTATTAAAGCATAAAACACAAAGCAGCGTAAATCCATGGTTTCAAAGAGCAAAAACTACAAATTTAAGTAAAAATTCACACGCCATTATTGTAGGCGCGGGCATAGCAGGTCTTGCAACCGCTTATGAACTAAGTAAAAACGGCATACGGGTAACCTTAATGGAAAAAGAAAATTCAGTTGCCACAAACGGTTCCGGTAATATCTCCGGAGCGCTAATTCCGTTAATCACAAAGCCTGAAGTAAATTTAGGTCGAATGCATCTTAACGCATTTTTACAAGCGGTAAGATTTTATAAAAACACTCTAAGCAAACAAGAGATAAATTTTACAGGCTGTATCGAATACGCCTATGACGAACTTTTAAAAAGACGTTATGAGAGCAGGTTTAGCGATGACTCAAAAGGTATTTTTGACTATGACGAAAGCGCAAAGCCATATCCTGCACTGCTCATAAAAGACGGAGCGCATGTTTGCCCCATAAAAGCCTGTAAAAAACTAGCCAAAGAGTTTGAAGTCTTACTCTCGCACAAATACCTAAGCCATAAACACCTAAAAAACGGCAAAATAAGCATAAAATTTAAACACGATAAAAAGACAAAAAGCATAAAAGCCGACTTTTTGATCTTTGCGGCAGGAAGCGAAAGCACGGAAATTTTTGGCGACAAAGATATCACTATAAGTTCAGTTAGAGGACAGGTTACACATATAGAAAAAATTTTAAATAACACCATGCCTCTAAGTGCACTTGGCTATATCTGTCCTGCTAAAAACAACATACAAATAATCGGCGCAACATATGCCAGAGGTGATATTGACCCCAATCCAAGAGCAGATGATGACAACGAAAATTTAAACAAACTAAGCGATTTTATAGATATTAAAAATACCAGGATTATCTCGCAAAAAGTAGGATTTCGAAGCTATAGCGCGGATCGTTTCCCAATTATCGGCGCGCTACATGACGAAGAGTATTATAAAAGCGTTTACAAGGATTTGTTTTGGACAAAGCATAAAGCAAATAACGCCCTACCCAAATACGAACAAAATGTTTTTGTAAATTTTGCCCACGGTTCAAGAGGTCTAGGCACTGCGATACTTGGCGCAAAACTCATAGGAGATCTTGTTTTAAATCGCCCTCTTTGCATAGAAAAAAGTCTATTTAACGACCTTCATCCGGCTAGATTTTTAGTGAGAAAACTAAAACGAGCTAAAATTTAGCTCGCCGTTAAAGTCTGGTTTTCATCCTATCAAATTCGTCTTTTATGACTTGTTCGTTTGGCTCGGCAGTCATTTTATTTATCGCATCTCCCCAGATACTTACAACCACAATAGCAATACTTGAAGCTATGATACCCGGTAAAATTTCATAAACATAAGAATTTAACCCGGAGCTTATCCAAAACAACACCGTTGCACCGCCTGCTATCATCCCAACCAACGCACCAAGCGCGCTCATACGCTTCCAATACAAGCTAAAAAGTAGCACAGGACCAAAACTAGCTCCAAACCCAGCCCATGCGTTACCAACAACATTTAAAACGCTCTCTTTTGAACCAAAAGCTAAAATAGTGGCCACCAAAGCAACTGCCACAACAGCGTATCTACCGATAGCAACCTGCGTCGAAGTTGAAATTTCTTTTTTATAAAAAGCTAGGATAAAGTCCTTTGTCACAGAACTTGAGCTAACCAAAAGTTGGCTTGAAATAGTGCTCATGATAGCGGCTAAAACAGCCGAGATGATAATTCCTAGCAAAAACGGCGAAAACAACTCTTCGCCAAGCTTTAAAAAGACCGTTTCAGGGTCTCCAAGCCCTCCTCTTGTAGAAAAATAAACAAATCCTATAAGTCCGCTCATCATAGCTCCGGCAAGACCTATCGTCATCCAGCCTATGCCGATACGACGAGCCTGGGCAAGCTCTTGCGAATTTCTTATCGCCATAAATCTAACAATGATATGCGGTTGTCCAAAGTAGCCAAACCCCCACGCCATAAGACCCAAAATTCCCCAAAAAGTTTGGTTGGTAAAAGGGTCTAAATGGGCAGTGCTAAGCTTTGAAATTTCCGCCCATAAATTTGTATTTTCCGGTAAATTTAGATTAAAAAAGGCAGTTAACGGGATAGCGACAAGCACAAAAAACATAAGTGTTCCTTGAAAAGCGTCTGTTATGCAAACAGCGCGAAAACCACCAAAAAAAGTATAAAACACAACTATTGCCAAGGTAAATATCGCTCCATAATTAAACGGCAAACCAAAAAAGGCCTCGAAGCTCTTTCCGCCTGCGATTATCCCGCTACTTACATAAAGCGTAAAAAACACAAGGATGATAAGCCCTGATACTATACGTAAAATTTTGGTTCTATCCTTAAAGCGATTTTCTAAAAAATCAGGTATTGTGATGCTATCACTTGCAACCTCTGTATAAACACGAAGACGCTTTGCTAAAAGCAAGTAATTCAGATAAGCTCCTATGATAAGTCCAATCACCATCCAGATATTTGCGATACCAACGGCATAAAGTGCTCCAGGCACGCCAAGAAGCATCCAGCCACTCATATCGCTAGCTCCCGCACTAAGCGCTGTAACTATGGGTCCTAAGTGACGATTATCAAGTAGATACTCTCCCATATTTGCGTTTTTATTATACGAATACCTTCCGACAAAAAGTAAAAATCCAAAATAAAGCGCAATCGCGACATAAGCCCCAATGCCCATGATAGTCCTTTTTAACAAAATATAAAGTTTTTATTTTATTAAAAGTTTTTTTAAAAGCTAATCAAACCCGCTTCAATTGTTGCAAATTTGATAAATTTAAGCAAAAAAATATCAATTTTTTCGTATTATTATAAGCTTATGAATTTGATAAAGGGCGAGTATTGTTTAACGAAAAATTTTTAAAAATTCTCTTTTTTGTTCTTATAGTAACCATAGGCGCTTACTACACATATCCGACAGAAATGAACGAGATACAACAAACGGCATACTTAAAGAGTTATGGCGTAACGCTTGGTCTTGCATTTGGTGGCATACTAATCGGCATTGCGCTTGGGTTTTTCCTAGCGTTTTTAAAATTTTTAAATGTAAAAGTATTAAATTTTATCATCGACGAGTATATTGATATACTTCGCGGAACTCCGATTATTATCCAGCTTCTTATATTTTCAGTAGTTATATTTGCAACTTGGAGTGATAACTTTTATGTAGCCATCATTGCACTAGGACTAAATAGCTCGGCTTATGTAGCAGAGATCGTGCGAAGCGGTATAAACAGCGTAGATCGCGGTCAAATGGAGGCCGCGCGAGCAATGGGACTAAACTACTATGTTTCCATGCGCGAGATAGTTATGCCGCAAGCTACTAAAAATATCCTACCCGCTCTTGCTAATGAATTTATATCTTTATTTAAGGAAACTTCGGTCGTAGGTTATATAAGCGTGGTTGACATAACTATGCAAAGCAAGAGCTTGCAGGCTGTATTTTACAACCCAAAACCGATACTTTTTACAGGACTTGTTTATTATGTTAGTATTAAATTTTTCGCGCTTTTGGTTAGACTACTTGAAAAAAGGCTAAATCGCCATGATTGAGATTAGAAATTTAAACAAAAACTACGGTGATTTGCAAGTTTTAAAAGACATCAACGTTGACATTAAAGAGGGCGAGATAATCGCCATAATAGGTCCAAGCGGTGGAGGTAAAAGCACATTTTTGCGTTGCATAAACCGCCTTGAAGAGCCGTCAAGCGGACATATAAAGATAAAAGGCGAAGATATAACTGACAAAAACACGGATATAAATAAAATTCGCCAAAAAGTAAGCATGGTTTTTCAGCACTTTAATCTTTTTGCAAACAAAAACGTCCTCGAAAATTTAATCCTAGCTCCGATAAAAGCGGAAATTTTAAACAAAGAAGAGGCCATCAAAAAGGCTGACGAACTACTAAAAAGTGTCGGACTAAGCGACAAAAGAGAAGCTTTCCCACACAAACTGTCAGGCGGTCAAAAACAACGCATTGCTATAGCAAGAAGTTTGGCCATGAGTCCTGATGTTATTTTGTTTGACGAGCCGACATCAGCCCTTGACCCAGAGATGATAGGTGAAGTGCTTGATATAATGAAAGACGTTGCAAACAAAGGACTTACGATGCTTGTTGTTACACATGAGATGGGCTTCGCTAAAAACGTAGCAAATAGAATTTTCTTCATGGACGGCGGAAGGATAACGGTTGATGATACGCCTAAAAATGTATTTGAAAATCCACAAAATCCACGCTTAAGAGAATTCTTGGGTAAAGTTTTAAATCACTAAATTTTAAAGGAGATAGATATGAGAAAATTTTTAGCACTTGTTGCTGTTGGGCTTTTGGGTGTATTAAACGCACAAACGTTAAAAGTTGGCATGAGTATGGATTACCCGCCGTTTGAATTTATAAACGATCAAGCTAAACCTAGTGGATTTGACGTAGAGTTAATAGAAGCAATATCTAAAAAAATAGGCGTTGAAGTAACTTTACACAACATCAGCTTTGACGGACTTATCCCTGCATTAAAAGCAGGCAAGATAAATGCCGTAATGTCGGCCATGAGCGCAACTGACGACAGAAGAAAATCGGTTGATTTTACAGACTCTTACTATGCTACAGAGAATTTATTTATCCGCAAAAAAGGCTCTGACATAAACGAAAACAACATAAAAGGTAAAAAAATAGGCGTTCAACTAGGCACTGTTCAAGAGGCTGCAGCAAACATGATAGAGGGTGCTAAAGTGGTTCCTTCTGATAATATCCTAGGCGCTATTATGGGATTAAAAGTAGGCAAAGTAGATATCGTTTTAGTTGATAGTTCTATCGGATATGGTTATTTAAAACAAAATAGCGACTTAGAAGAATTTTTAAAGCTACCTGACGGAAGCGAAGGCTTTTCGATAGCATTTGATAAAGGTAAACAAACAGAAATCATAGGCAAGATAAACAAAGCTCTAGAGGAGCTAAAAGCAGACGGCACTTTTGACGCCATAGCTAAAAAATACGATCTACAATAAGTCTTTAAATTTTAAGGAGAAGTGTGAAAAACATACTTATTATCGCCGGTTCTGATAGTGTAGGAGGAGCCGGCGCTCAAGCCGACATAAAAACTTGCGAAGCCTTTGGTTGTTATAGCGCAACAGCAATGACGGTTTTTGTTTGCGAAAACACTCAGGTTACTTACGATATTTCAGGTATTAGCGCGAATTTTGTTGATTCACAAATTAGAGGCATAACCGAAGAGCTAGAGATAGATGCGATAAAAGTCGGTATGCTTTTTAACAAAGACGTCATACAAGTTGTTAAAAACTGGCTACCTAAATTTAACGTCCCTATCGTAATCGACCCTGTTTGCATCAGTAAATCAAACGTAAAGCTAATCGAAGATGAAGCCATATCTGCACTCAAGGAGTTGCTAAGCTTTGCAACAATTGCTACTCCAAACAGATATGAGGCAAGAGAGCTATTTAACAACGACTTTACAAACATTCCTTGTGATGTTATCGTTAAAAAGCAAGTTGTGGACGACAAAAGCGTTGATACACTATATAGAAAAGATGGCTCAAGCCAAAATTTCGCCACTCCTTTGGCCGATCCGCTAATCATGCACGGAGCCGGTTGCACATTTTCAACCGCCATCGCTTGCTCTTTAACACAAGGCTTAAGCTTGGAGGAGTCTATCGCGAAAGCTAAAAACTATGTCTATCAAGCCATACAAAATGGACTTACAACAAAACTTGGTAAAAATCTTCTAAACCATAAAATAAAAATATGAGTGAAATTTACGCTTTAAGCGACGATGTTTTAACGCCCGATGAAACTATCGTCGCACAAGTGGATGAAATTTTACGATTTGGCGTTAAATACTTTCAATTTCGCTCCAAAAAAGCTGTTAAAAATCAAGCAGTAGCGCGTGAAATTTTATCACTTTGCCAAAAATATAACGCCAAATTTATCGTAAACGATGACATATATTTTGCAAAAAGTATAGGAGCAAATGCCGTTCATTTAGGTAAAGATGACACTGATATAAATAAAGCTCGTGAAATTTTAGGCAAGGACACATTTATCGGGGTTAGCTGCTACAACGATGTAAATTTGGCCATAAAAGCCCAAGAAGACGGAGCTAGCTATGTGGCGTTTGGCTCTGTATTTTCCAGCCAAACCAAACCAAACGCACCGAGAGTTAGCCTAGAAACATTAAAAAAAGCAAAAGAAATTTTAAACATTCCAATTTGTGCGATAGGAGGGATAAATGCTAGTAATATAGATCAAATTTACGACCTAGACATCGACCTAATCGCTGTTGTAACCGCCATATATCGGCCAAATTCTATCACTAAAAATTTAAAAGCCCTATCCCATAATCGCATATAAAGAGCGCTCTTCCGCCCACATATCGCGATACTTTTTGATACTCTCTTTAATGGCATTAATCAAATAATCAACATCCTCAAATGTATGTGTATAGTGTAAACTTACCCTGACCCAGCCAGACTTTTGCGAAGTGGCAACATCGTCTTTCATACCAAGTAGCTCATGACCATAAGGTCCGGCGCATGCACACCCTGCCCTAGTTTGTATGCCATAGTCGTTGCTTAAAAGAGCAGCAAAATCATACGGCGAAATATCTTTAATATTAAACGAAAATATTGGTAGTTTTTTAAGATCTTTCGGGCGATAATTTATCAAGTCTGGAATTCGAGCTATGCCTTGCTCAAAATACTCTCCAAGCTCGTTTTCATTTTCACAGATATTATCAAACCCTATCTCGCCTCTTAATTCATACGCAAATCTAGCTCTAACAAGCTGAGTAATGGGAGGTGTTCCACCTTGCTCTAGCTGTTCTGTATCTTTAACAAACATATGCGATCTTCTACTAACGTAACTTACGGTGCCTCCGCCGGCAAAAGTCGGCTCCTCATCGGTTGCTAGCTCTTTTTTGATAGCAAGTAGTCCACAGCTTCCAACTCCTCCAAGGAGTTTATGCGGAGAGAGAAAAAGAGCATCAAAGTAGTTGCAATCAACATTTGCATATGCACTAAAACTCGCTGCATCTAACGCCAAAATACCACCATAACGCCTTACAAGCTCATATACTTTCTTATAATCACTAATAACGCCAGTTACGTTTGAGGCTACGCTAAAGCTAGCTATGATCTCTCTTTTTGAGTTTAGTTGTAAAATTTGCTCTAAATTCGTAAAGTCTATGCCGCCCTCTTTGCTAAGCCCCACTCTTACAACATCACACATAGCCTCTCTAAAACTTACTTCATTTGAGTGGTGTTCATAAGGTCCGATGATAACAAGCGGGGAGTTTGACGTAGGTTTTATGTGGTATCTTTTTCTGGTTTTTGGAGGTATATAAAGCCCTGTTAGCTCTTGAAATTTTTTAATAGCTGCCGTAGAGCCGTATCCGCAAGGAAGCAGATAAAAGCTATCATCAAGCCCTAGCAATTGTTTAAGTTTTTTTCTTGATTCTTCATATAAATTTTGAGTCGCAACCGCGCTTGAAGAACTATCCGAGTGTGTATTTGCATAGCTTTTAAGCATCTGTCTTATGCGGTCTTCTATACTTTCATAAGCTAGTCCTGAAGCCGTATAGTCAAAATAATAAATTCCATCTTGTAAGATAATATTTCTTCTAATATGCTCTAAATTTATCAAAAAACAACCCTTTTATTTTAAGTGAAGATTATAGCCGTTTTTGCTAAATTTTATGTTACAATAAAGTCGCAAGGAGCCAAAAATCAAATCTTTAAACTCAACATATATCAGAATGAAACACCTTGAGATCGATGAACTTATTAAATTTCATCTTGTGTTTGATGATTTTGAGCTTAAAGGATCGTATTACGATGTTTTTGAAGCGATAGAGAGTGAAATTTTAAAAAACTACAAAAATTTCATGGCTAGATTTTACTTTCAAAGCGATAGAGAGCAAGCCATAAAATCAGCTCTTATAAAACTAGCAAGAAGCGATAGAAAAAAATTTAATATCCTTAAAATTCTACCTAAAAATTTAGCCAACAAAGTCTATGCCGAGCTTTTTAAAAAGGACTTTTTATTTGTAGAAAAAAGCAGAGAAGAGCCTGTAAAACGCATAAAACACCAGAGTTTAAAAAAGAGCGAACGCAGATATAAGATAGAAGATAAAATGCACTTTAGCAGCCATTTCTCAAGATTTTGGTTTAGGTTTATAGAGCCAAATTTAGAACTTTTAAAAAACGGGGACGAAAAAAAGCTTTTAGAGATCATCAAAAGCGAATTTGACCAATACGCAAGCCTTGGCTTTGAGCTTCTTTGCGGCGAGTTGATGGCTAAAATTTTAGGCATAAAAGATCATATAGACAGCTTTTGGAAAAAACGAATAGAGATAGATATTTTTTTGCAATTTAACGATAAGCTTGTAGTTGGTGAAGCAAAATACAAAGAGAGAAAAATTTGCAAAAACATATTAAATTTACTACTTTATAAGTGTAAAAAACTTGACATAAACCCGGACATTATAATGCTGTTTTCAAGAAACGGCTTTAGTAAAGAGCTAAGAGAGCTAAAAGATGAGCGGGTTAGACTTTATGAGATTAAAGATTTTGAAAGGTTGCTTAATGACTAACCAAAACATCCAAGACGGCTTAAAAAGCCTAATCGAACAAACATATCTTATCGAACAAGAGTATAAAAATTTACACTATTCTTATGAAAATCTACAAAAGATCATAAAAGACGTGGTGGACGTCATGCCTACCGCACTTTGGGTGCTAAATAGCGACGGAACGCTTTTTTTGCAAAATTCACAAGCCATAAAAGACTCCGAACTTTTTCAAAATATAAATTTAAACACTCCTGGCGAGATAGAATTTAAAGGTTGTGTTTATCTCATTAAAATCGCAAACAAAGATGATAAAAAAATCGTCTCCGCAGTAGATATAACAAATGAAAAACGCAATGAAAGACTAGCTTCTATGGGACAAGTGGCGGCTCATTTAGCCCACGAGATAAGAAACCCCATCGGCTCTGTCTCGCTTTTAACAAGCACGCTTTTACGAAAAGCCGATGATAGGATCAAACCTATGGTTGGTGAGATACAAAAGGCGATCTGGCGAGTAGAACGTATCATAAAAGCAACTTTGCTCTTTACAAAAGGTGTTCAGATAAATCCTGATGTATTTAATTTTCTAGAGCTCAAAGAGGAGTGTGAAGAGGCGATAAAATCCTACACATACTCAAAGGATATTAAATTTGATCTCAGGTTTAAAAGCGCCTTTTATAACGCCGATAAAGACTTGCTTGGCATGGTTTTTCAAAATTTAATATTTAATGCGATAGACGCGATAGAAGAGAGTGAGGATGAGAGTGGCGAAGTCGCACTAAGCTATGAAAAGACCCCACAAGAGCATAAATTTTATATCAGAGATAGCGGAGTGAAAATCAATGATAAAAAGATGGTTTTTGAGCCATTTAAGACAAGCAAGCTAAAAGGCAACGGACTTGGTTTGTCCCTTTGCCTGCAAATTATTCTAGCTCACAAGGGCAGCATAGAAGTAACCTTGTCGCCAAAAACTTTTTGTATAAGCTTGCCGATATATAAAAAATAGCAAAAACTACTAAATTTGATGTAAAATTTAGTAGTTTATATGCGCTTTATCCAGCCATTAAATTTAAGGCTTTTTGTCCGAAGTTATCTCCAACGATAAATTCCGTGTTGTAGACAAAAATTTCATCCGTTTGGCTGTTTTTAATCTTTAACACAAGGCGTTTGTTGTTTTTATCGACTCCTGCTTGATGTTCGTCAAAACCAAGCGTGTAAAGTTTTGTTATCTTGTCTTTACTTAGTTCATTTAAATCCAAAATAACCTCTAAAAGCTCGTATTCTTTTACTTTTTGCGGAGCTTGTTTCTCATCTTTTTTAGCATAGTTGCCAAACTGTTTTAGTTTTCTAGTTTCAAATTTAAGCTCACCTGCCTCACTAAGAGTGTGGATGGAGTTTAATTTTGCTCTTATAAATTGATCATCTTTGCTTATGTTTATCTTAAATGCAAAAGGTAAATTTTTCTCCTCACTGCTTGCTAGAATTTCTTCCACTCTAACAAGCTCTCTTTCAAAGACCGCTATCTCGATACTTCCATGAAAGTCAAGTATGTTTATAGTGCCCATTTTTTTACCGCTTTTGGTTATCCTGGTACTAAAGTCCTCTATCTTACCTACTACCATTATCTCTGAATTTTGCGGCAAGGTATCAAACTGCGAGCTTAGAGTGTATTTGATACTTTCGATCTGCACTTTATACTCATCAAGCGGGTGTCCAGAAAGATAAATTCCGACACTTTCTTGCTCAAACTGAAGCATATCTTTTTTGTTATACTCGACATCAGTTGGTAAAAGTTTGACCTTAACTTCATTCATGCTTTCATCCTCGCCAAAAAGGCTCTCTGTGGCATTTTTGCGAAGTGTGGCGGCATTTTTACATGCTTCTAGGATATTTTCTATATTATTTATCAAGCAAAATCTAGTCAAGTGAAAACTATCCATTGCGCCTGATTTCACAAGACTTTCAATAACCTTTTTGTTAACTTTAAACGAATCTACGCGAGAAACAAAATCATCAAGATCTTTAAAGCCGCCGTTTTCTCTCTCACCTATCATGCTTTCTATCGCGGCTCCTCCGACACCCTTTATCGCGCCAAATCCAAATATGATCTGATCTTTACCATCAGTTTCAACAACACTAAATTCTTTCATAGAGTGGTTTATATCAGGTCCTACCACATCAATCTTTAGCCTTTTGCTCTCATCGATGTAGCGCACGATCTTGTCGGTGTTGTTTTCCTCGCTTGTTAATAATGCCGCCATAAATTCAGCTGGATAGTAGGCCTTTAGATACGCGGTTTGAAACGTGACGTAGGCATAAGCCGCTGAGTGTGATTTGTTAAAGCCGTATCCCGCAAATTTTAAGATAAGGTCAAACAAGTCACCCGACTTATCCGCATCAAAGCCCATCTTTATAGCGCCTTCAACAAATAAATCCTTTTGCTTCTTTAGCAGCTCTGGGTCTTTTTTACCCATGGCACGACGAACAAGGTCGGCACCGCCAAGGCTAAAACCACCTATTTTCTGAACTATTTGCATAACCTGTTCTTGATAGACTATAACTCCGTATGTAGGGCTTAAGATAGGCTCAAGCTCAGGAAAAGCATAAGTTATCGCCGCCTCTCCGTGCTTACGCTTAACGAAGTCATCAAGCATGCCACTCTCCATAGGTCCCGGACGATAAAGAGCAAGCATCGCGACGATGTCTTCAAAGCAGTCGGGTTTTAGGCTAGTTCCTAGCTTTCTCATGCCCTCGCTTTCTATCTGAAATATCCCTATCGCATCGCCGCCTTGTATCATGTCGTAAACTTTTTTATCGTTCTTGTCGATATTTTCCCAAACTATGTCTTTGCCGGTTCTTGCCTTAACCAGCTTTATAGCGTTATCTATAACGGTTAAAGTTTTAAGTCCAAGAAAGTCGAATTTTATCAGGTCGACATCTTCTAAATATTTTAGACTATACTGCGTCACATAGTGATCTTCAGGACTGTTTGGTTGGCGAAACAATGGTGTCTTGTTCCAAAGCTCTTCGTTTGAGATAACCACACCTGCAGCATGCTGACCTGCGTTTCGGTTTAACCCCTCTAAGTCAAGCGCAAATTTCCAAACACGAGCCGCATTACCGTCTCTTGATATGAGCTCAGAAATTTTTGGTTCTTTTTCAAAGGCGTCTTTTAATGTTATGCCCAGCTCGTCCGGTATGAGCTTTGCCATAGTATCTGCTTCGGCATAAGGCATACCACAAACCCTGGCAACGTCACGTATAACACCCTTTGCAAGTAGCTTACCAAAGGTTATAACTCCTGCGACGTTAAATTTACCGTATTTATCAGTAACATAATCAATAATCTCACCGCGTCTTGTTTGACAAAAGTCCACGTCTATATCGGGCATGCTTACACGTTCTGGATTTAGAAATCTCTCAAAAAGCAAGCTATAAGGTATCGGGTCAAGGTCAGTTATCTTAAGCGAATACGCAACCAAACTTCCCGCAGCAGATCCACGTCCCGGACCCACCGGAACACCGCGCTTTTTCGCCTCATTGATAAAGTCCCAGACTATCATCATATAGCCCGGGAAATTCATTTTATTTATGATATCTATCTCTGTCTTCAAGCGACTTCTATACATCTCATGTTGTTCTTGAGGAACGAATTTTAGCCTCTCTTCAAGCCCTTTTTTACATTCGTATTCAAAAAATACCGCATCATTTACAAAGCTATATCTGTTTTGCGGCTCAGGAAGCTCTAGTCCACGCTCGTTGGCGTATTCGATAGTAAATTTAAAATTCGGAGGAGTTGGATTGCCAAGATCAAGCTCTAAGTTACATTTATTTACTATTTCCTGCGTATTTTCTATCGCTTCTGGGATATCTAAAAAAAGCTCATTCATCTGCTTTGGAGTTTTCACAAAAAACTCATGAACACTGTGACGCAAGCGATTTGGATCGTCTAAGTTTTTGTTCATCGCAATACACATAAATACTTCATGAGCATCTGCTCTTTCCTTGAAAGTATAGTGTGTATCGTTTGTCGCGATAACCTTTATGCCAGTTTCTCTTGAAATTTTTAGTATATCATCATCGATCCTGCGCTGATCGCCTATACCGTGACGCATGATCTCAAGATAAAAATCATCTCCAAAAATTTCTTTATATTCAAGCGCTACTTCTTTTGCTTTTTCGTAACCTTTCGCTCCGTATTTTAGGTTTCTCTCGCTTAAATTTAAATGCCAACTAACCTCACCTTGCAAGCACGCAGCAGTACATATCACGCCCTCGCTATGCTCTTTAAGTATTTTTTTATTTATGCGCGGATAGTAGTAAAATCCCTCGACATAGCTCATCGAGCTTAGATACATTAAATTTTTATATCCGGTTTGGTTTTTTGCGATCAAGATAAGGTGAAAACGCTGCTTAGTGCTTTTATCATTTAGCTCGTCTTGGTTGTGGATATAAGCTTCGATGCCAATAAGTGGCTTTATGCCCTCTTTTTTCATGGTTTGATAAAAGTCGATAGCACCAAACATGTTGCCGTGATCAGTAATTGCAGCGCTTTTTACGCCCTGCTCTTTTAGTGTCTTGGCAAGCTCTTTTATCTTGTTTGCCCCATCTAACAATGAGTATTCCGTATGTAGATGCAAATGTGTAAAATCACTCATATTTTTCCTTTTTAATGGCGCAAATTCTACCCAAAAATAGCTAATAAACGTATGAAATTTGTATGAAAAATTTTATATTAAATTTATACTTTACGCGGATGTTTAAAAAGAAATTTTTGTTTGAAATTCATAAAGTAAATTTGACAAACTATCGGCACAACCTGGATTTAATTTTAGCCTTTTAGCCACAAGCGAGTAGTAAATTTTTGGATCTTCTTTTAAATTTATTGCGAGAGCATTTGAGGATTTGCTTAACTTTTTACCATCTTTTATAAGTAGTTCGTGATGGATGATTTTAGCGTCAAAAAATCTAAAACCAAGCTTTTTTGCAAGATAAATTTGAGCCGCGGAGCACTCATTTAGATCCTCTCCTCGCACGATAAAATTTACACCTAAAAGTTCATCATCAACAACACTTGCAAAGTTATACGATGGCGTATCGTCTTTTTTAAATAAAACAAAATCCCCAAGATAAATTTCACCATTAGTATTTATGCGAAGTGCTGTTTTGTCTTTTTCGTATTTTAAATTTTTATCTCTGCAAAGACCTGTATAAACGCCGTCCACATAAGCGTTTGGTGTCTTTTTTGTGCAATCGCAAAAATACGTATCGTCAAGTCTTAAAAGCTCTTTTTTGTAAATTTCAAAGCGGTGCTTAAAGCTAAATTTACTCTCAAACTCAAGAACACTTCTAGCCCCACCATCGTAATCAACACCCAAAAATTCAAGCACATCAAAGATATTTTGGACATACTGCCTTTGATATCTAGTGACATCATAGTCATCTATACGTAGATATAAAAAGCCGTTTTTTGAGCGTGTGTAAAGATAGGTCAGTAGAAAGTTATAGGCATTTCCCGTATGCAAAAAGCCACTTGGAGTCGGTGCTATACGCGAGATTATTTGATTATTTTCATGAATGCAAAGCATGAATGAGATATAGAATTTAGCTACAAATATAAAATGTTTAACTAAAAATTTACACGCTATAGCACGAGATATCTTTAGATAAACATATAAAAAGCAAAACTATATAAAAGTTTAAATTTGCCACCCATCCGGTGGCAAATGGTTTTTAATCTCTTGGGCGAGCTTCGTTAACTCTTAACGCACGTCCGCCGATCTCTTTACCGTTTAGTTCAGTAATGGCATTTTGAGCGGCCGTATCATCATCCATCTCTACAAAACCAAAACCTTTTGAGCGGTTAGTCTCACGATCCATAACGACTTTAGCACGTCTAATTTCACCAAACGGCGCGAACGCCTCCTTAAGCTCTGCGTCTGTCATACGGTATGACAAATTTCCAACATAAATATTCACAGGAATGTTTCCTTAAAAAAATTTCCGATAACTCGGTTGTTGTATTGTATCTAAATTTTATGCAAAAAGCTATAAAATTTAAGAAATTAATTTAAAAATAAAACATTAAATTTTTAAAGTGTGCAAATAGCCTAAAAATAGTCGTTTTCTGCTAATTTTAATTTTAAATTTTTACTCTAAACTTAAGAGGTATAAATTTAAAAAATAAATTACATATTTTTTATAATCTATCATAAAGTAATTCACTCATAACACTCTCATACACGCCGATGCCTTTTAACTCTTTAACAAGCTCAAGCGCAAATTCCATAGCCATAGCAGGACCGCATGATGTAATTATATTATGATCAAAGACAACTTTTTTATCACTCGTATAGCCTGATTTGTTGGCTCTTACACTGCTTTCAAAGCCAGGATAGCATGTAAATTTTTGCTTTAAAACACCGGCTGCTTCAAGCGCCATCGGTGCAGCACAGACAGCAGCTATTAATTTTGCGTTATCATCAAATTTTCTAAGCAAAGAACATAGCTCTTCACTTTTTGCTAAATTTGTAGCTCCAGGAAGACCGCCTGGCAAAACTATCATGTCAAATTCCATCTCGTTTAACTCAGAAAGCAAGATGTCGCTTTGCACTGCGATACCGTGCGACCCCGTAACAAGCGCTCTATCAAGACCGACAGTTACGGTATCAATCTGTGCGCGTCTTAAGATATCAACAACACTTAAAGCCTCTATCTCTTCAAAGCCGTTTGCCAAAATAACCGCAACTTTATTCATTTTTAGTCCTTTAAATGGTTTTTTATATTATAAAACTATTTAGTAAAATTTAGATAAAATCTCTCTGCCTAAAAGGCGGAAAGGATAAAAGATGCAAGTAAAAATCACTTACTGCAACTCTTGAAACTATCGTCCTGTAGCTTCTCGTGTAGAAGAAGAGTTAAATAAAAATTTTGACGATATCAAGGTTGAGAAGATCATAGGAGATGGTGGAAATTTCATCGTTGAGTTAAATGGAGAGGTTCTTTTTTCAAAAAAAGATCTAATTGGCACAAATGAGCCACGTTTTCCACATGGAGACGAGATCACTCGCCTGATAAGAGCTAAAATAGCATAAATTTAAGGGGCTATTTGCCCCTATATTATTTATTTGCGCGTTCGATGTATTCGCCTCTAACGGTATCTACGCGTATAACCTCGCCCTCAAGCACGTGAAAAGGTATCTGCACAACAGCACCCGTTTCAAGAGTAGCAGGTTTTTTACCACCTTGAGTATCACCTTTGAAATTTGGCGGAGTCTCAACAATCTTAAGTTCAACCACTTGTGGAACTTCAACTCCGATCGCTTTACCGTTGTGAAATAAAATATCAACCATCATTCCATCAATCATCCATTTTTTTGCGTCACCCACATCTTCATCTGATATTGCAACTTGCTCATAAGTAACAGTGTCCATAAATTGGCAATATTCGCCATCGTCATAAAGATATTGCATTTGTTTATCTTCAAGATTGGGCTGTTCGCATTTATCTCCTGCGTGAAATGTTTTTTCAAGAACTTTTCCATCGATAAAAGACTTGATTCTAGCACGAACAAATGCCGCACCTTTACCAGGTTTTACATGTTGGTATTCTACGATCTTGTAAGGAACACCGTCGATTTCGATTTTTAAGCCTTTTTTTAAATCCCCCATTGAATATGAAGCCATATTTTCTCCTAATAAATTTATTAAATAACTGCGTATTGCGCCCAAACGCAAGTTTCAAGCGCATTTAGTTTTGCTAAAGTCTCTTTGCTGATGTTTTCATCAACCAAAATAACAGCAAGTGCCATGCCGTGCTCATCTCTACCAAGACGGAAGTCTGCGATATTGATCTTTTCAGAAGCAAGTATTGTGCTGATTTGTGCGATAACACCTGGAACGTCGTTGTTTTTAAAGACGATCATCTTGCCTTTTGGCTTAAAGTCAGTCTTAAAGCCATTAACTGTTACGATGCGCTGCTGATTTTCGCCAAATACTGTTCCGCCAACACTCACAACATCATTTTCTGTTGTGATGCGAACGGTAATTTTGTTTTTAAATATACTATCGCCGCCAACTGTAGCTTCAGTTGCTATACCTTTTTCATCACATAAAAATTTAGCGTTTACATAATTAATCGCATCTCCCAAACTCTCTTTAAGTGCTCCAACTATCGCAAATGTAAGCATTGAGTTTGCATAGTTGCTAATAGCGCCGTGAGTTTCTATGCGAATAGCTTTTATCGCTTTTTTGTTTAGCTGGGCAGCTAAGAAGGCCATCTTGCTTGTTAGCTCGATATAAGGCTCAACAAACGGCGGTAGATCGTCTGTCTTGATCGGTAAATTTAAGGCATTAGGATAGCTAATACCTCTTGCCGCACTAATAGCTTGCTCTACTGCTTCTACTGCGATATTTCTTTGTGACTCAAGCGTATTTGCTCCAAGGTGCGGAGTAACGCTAACATTTGGTAAGTCTAAAAGAGGATGAGAAGTTGCGGGCTCTTTTGTAAATACGTCAATGCCAGCAAAAGCTATCTTGCCACTTTTTAAACCCTCTGCAAGCGCTTCTTCATTATAGAGTCCACCGCGCGCGCAGTTTATTAGGCGCACGCCGTCTTTCATTTTAGCTATTTCATCTTTACCGATTATGTTTGTTGTTTCACTATTTTTTGGTGTATGTATAGTTATAAAATCGCAAGCCAAAATGTCATCGAAATTTCTAGTGTATACACCTCCCATATCAACGACTTTTGTCGGGTCGATATATGGATCATATACAATGATATTCATACCAAATGCCTTTGCACGAACCGCAACACGAGAACCAATATTTCCAAAGCCTATAACACCAAGTGTTTTGTTAAAAAGTTCTACGCCATACCATTTCTCACGCTTCCAAATTCTATCTATCTTTAAGTCATTGTGAGCATACGGGAAATTTCTAGCAGCTGCCAGCATGTGTGCCATAGTAAGCTCAACTGCCGCAATAGTGTTAGCTGTCGGGACATTCATCGCTATTATACCGCGACGAGAGCAGCCATCTATGTCTACGTTGTCTACACCAACACCCGCACGAACGATAGCTTTAAGTTTTTTACCTGCATTTAAAAAGGACTCATTTATCTCAGTAGAGCTTCTAGTTATAGCAACATCAGCCTCTGGCAATATCTCTAAAAGTTTATCTTTTGGCACATTGACAGCATCAATGATTTTTAGGTTTTCTTCCTTGTTTAAAAGTTCAAAACCAACTGGATGTATAGCATCACAAACGATAATAGTCTTCATAGCTTAACCTCTCTTACACTTGAATGAATGTCGTAGTTTTTAAGTTCCAATATAATATTTTGAAGCAACTTTGAGTCCTGAGTATTTAAAAAAATTTGGCTTTTAACACCATCTTTTATGACCGTAAAATCAACAAAAGTATTTTTTAGTGTCTGCATTAGACAAAATATCGAGTAGATATCATTTTTATCGATTATAAGTTCATATGCGGTAATTTGACTTTTTTGAACCTTTGGCTTATTGTATTCGATAAAAATTTCATTAGCCGATAAAGCATAGTCTTTTTTATCGATGGAAGCAAGCTCACCCATCCAACCGCTATTATTTTGTGTTTGAACTTGGGTAGACACATCTTCTTGGCCAAAATGCTGAGTCGGAGTCTCCGCCAAATTTAAATTTGCGTATCGCCATAAAAAGAACCCGCAAACTCCGAGTATCAGCAATAAAAAAATCACTACGCCAAAAAGAGCATTTCTACCCATTTACACTACTGTAATTGTTCCTTGATAATGTCGCCAAGAGTTATCTTGTCATCATCATTGATTTCATTTAATACTTCGCGCTCTTTTTGTTTAGCAAGACGACGAATGCTTAAGCGAATTCTATTTTTCTTCTCATCTATAAACGCTATAGCAGCCTCTATCTCATCTCCAATTTTAAGCGTGTCACTATCAACGCTTCCAAGATCTTCTTTGCGAATAAGCGCATCAACGTTATTTCCAAGCTCAACAAAAACGCCAAAGTCTTTAATATCACGGATAGTACCTTTAACGATATCTCCGATATTAAATTTGCTGGCAAATTCCTCAACAGGACTTTTAACAAGATCTTTTAAGCTAAGAGAAATTTTTTGCTCTGCATCATCGATCTTAATGATCTTAACTTCAAGCTCATCTCCGACTTTAAACATGTCTTTACACTTGTTGTTTCTATCCCATGAAGCATCTTCATTATGAAGTAGTCCTTCAACGCAATCAATGCGAACAAATGCACCAAAATTTGTTACTGTCGTTACTACACCTTTTACAACATCACCCTCTTTAAATTTTGCTTTAAATTCATCAAAAGGTTTAGGAAGTAAATTTTTAAGACTAACTCTTAAACGATGTCCCTTAGCGTCGATCTCTATAACCTCTACATCGATCTCTTCGCCTTCGGAGATGTGATCTTTTGGATTTTTAATGTTTTTATCCCATGAAATTTCAGAAATATGTAAAAATCCCTCTATATCATTACCAAGATCTACGAAAGCACCGTATGGCTCGATATTGCTAACGATAACTTTAATAGTATCGCCAACTTCTAGACCATCTTTTATCTCTTCCCAAGGATTTGGCATAGCAGCTTTGATAGATAATGATAAATGACGTTTTTCATTATCGTAGCTAATAACTTTAACAGGAACTTTATCGCCCTCTTTATATAAAGAATTTGGATTTACCGGACCTTTGTAGCTGATCTCACTATAGTGAACAAGACCATCAACTCCGCCAACATCAACAAACATGCCGTAAGTTGTTATTTTTTTAATAGTTCCCTCAAGCACATCGGTATTATCAACTATGCTTGATAAAGCCTCTTTGCGTTTTCTGCGCTCATCATCTAAAATTTTCTTGCGAGATACAACTATGCTTTGCTCATCTTTATCTACTTTTATAACTCTTACTTTGCAACTTTTACCAACAACATCATTTGTGTTTTTAAAGCCACTTTGAGTTTTAGGTAGGAAAAATTCAATACCATTTGCATCAACAGCGATAAATCCACCCTTGTTTTTATTTATGATTTTTACGTCAATCTCGCCTGAATTTTCAGGATCAAAAGAGTCTATAAAGGCTTTTACTTTCTCTTTTCTAAGAGCTTTTTTGTGTGACAAAACAGGTCTTCCACTGCGTGAACCAGTTATGGCAACCTTGATAGTATCGCCAACTTTATACATTAAATTTCCATCTGCGTCAGTGATCTCAGAAATATTTAAAATACCTTCTGATTTCTTACCTACGTTTACAGAAACCTCTTCGCCTTTTATATCGACGATAACACCGTCACTATCCTCTTCAGTCTTTTTAAAAGACTCCTCTAACATCGCAGCAAAATCTTCTTCTTCATTTGCTTCAATTTGAACGTTTTTGTTCACAGCCATCTTGGTCCTTTTTATGTTTTTTTATGCCACGCAGGGCAAAGTATTTTATTATATTTAATAATCGCTTATTTGCGGTTGAATTTCAAGAAAATTTATTGCGGGGAATTTATATTTTTTCTATTTTATTAACAACTTTTTGAATGATCCAATCAGGAGTGCTAGCTCCAGCGCTAATCCCACAAAGCTCTTTGTTTTTAAACCACTCTTTATCGATCTCATCTTCGCTCTCGATAAGATAGCTATCTTTGCAGAAATTTTTAGATATTAAGTAAAGTTGTTTTGTGTTTGAGCTGTTCTTGCCGCCGATAATAATCATAATGTCGGCTCTTTTTGAAAGCTCTTTTGCTGCTTCTTGGTTTTCAAAAGTTGCATTGCAGATTGTATTAAAAACACGAACTTCTTTAACTCTAAGCATGAGATAATTCACAATTTGCATAAATTTTTCAACTTTGCGCGTTGTCTGACTAACTACGGCTACTTTTTGTTTTAGTTTGATATCATCTAGCTCATTTTCTTCAAGCACTACAAAAACACGCCCATGAGAGTATGATTTTACGCCTTTGACCTCTGGGTGATTTTCATCGCCAAATATCACTATATCATAACCCTCTTCGCTCATTCGTTCACAAATTTGTTGAGGCTTGGTTACAAATGGACAAGTCGCGTCTATCACATCAATACTACTTTGTTTGAGCTTAGCAAGATCGTCTTTTGTTATACCGTGTGTTCTAATGATAGCTTTTCTTTCATCACTTAGCTCATTTATGCCATTTAGTGTCTTGACATTAAAATTTATGGCAAGGCGGTTTATCTCTTCGTTGTTGTGTATCAAAGGTCCTATAGTGGCGGCATTTCCTGCGCTTTCTGCGATTTTTATCGCCCTTTTTACGCCAAAACAAAAGCCGTAACTACTAGCAAGTTCAATCTTCAACGCTAACGCCTATCTTTCTTAAAATACTTACAAAATTTGGAAAAGATGTTGCGATAAATTCGCTTTTTTCTACCATCATGCCACATTTTAAACCAAGGATAGCAAAACTCATGGCTATACGGTGATCACCGTGACTATCGATAATAGCACTGCTTGCAACCCCTCCTGTAATCTCAAATCCATCATCTAGTTCTTTTGCATCTATACCGCATTTGCGAAGTCCTGCAACAGTTACAGCTATACGGTCGCACTCTTTAACACGAAGTTCTTTCGCATTTCTTAGCACGCTTGTGCCTTGTGCATTTGCAAAAGCTATGGCAAGAGCCGGTGCCTCATCGATCAACCAAGATATATTTTCACTAACATCAACCGACTTCAAAGGAGCATATTTGATTTCAATTTCGCCGATCGTTTCGTATTTATCAGAAAGCTCTTTTATCTTAATATCCGCACCCATTTTTTGCAAAACCCTATAAGCTTCAATACGAGTTTTGTTTAAAAGTATATTTTTTAAAACAATATGCGACCCAGGAATTATCGATGCGGCAACAGCAAAGAAAAATGCCGAACTAGGATCATTTGGCACATCTATGTCAAGAGGAGAAAGCGGCTTTTTCATCGCTTCTAGCGTGATATTTAACCCATCACTTTTTATATTAGCACCCATCCCTTTTAACATTCTTTCCGTATGATCACGACTTAATTCATCCTCGCTGAATTCACATCCATTTGAATAAAGCGCAGCAAGAAGCAGTGCGCTTTTTATCTGTGCTGAAGCGACCGGACTTTTATAATTAAATCTATCAAGCTTTTTACCGCGTATGCAAAGTGGAGCCAAATCACCGTTTTTTACTCCATCTATCTTAGCGCCCACTGCCATAAGCGGCTTGCCAACACGAGCCATTGGTCGCTTGTTTAAATACTCATCTCCGCTTAAAACAAAAAACCCATCTTGAGCGGCTAAAAGCCCCATAAAAATACGCATCGCAGTACCGGAATTTCCGCACTCAAGTACGGAATTTGGTTCGCAAATTTTACTTGGTGGAGTGATGAGTATCTCATCACCGTTATCTTGCACCTTTGCACCTAGTTTTTGTACTATTTGTAGTGTATTTAGAGTATCTTCGGCGCGTAAAAAATTTCTAATACGTGAAGGCTTGTCACTTAAAAGCGAAAATATCGCACTTCTATGCGAGATAGACTTGTCTGAAGCCACACGATCTAGCGTTATATTTATAGGTTCTTTTAAAATACAAATTTTCATCTTATACCTATATTTAATTTTTCTTTCAAGCTCACTAAAATTTTATCCATAAGCGCATTAATCTCCTCGTCCTCAAGGGTTTTTTGCATATCTTGGAATGTAAATTTAATGCTTATACTTGATGCATTCTCAAGTCCTGTTCCACGGTAAATATCTACAGGCAAAAATTCTTTTAACTCTTTAAGCTCTAAATTTTTTATACATTCGTAAATTTTTGCAAACTCAAAACCATCAGGAACTACAAGGCTTAAGTCTCTACTCACGCTTGGGAATTTAGAGTATGCATTTGCTTTAATGCTTACAAATTTTAACTTATCAAATTCTATCTCACAAAAATATGTCTTTGGTAGATCTCTTGAGTCCTCTACTCTAATATCAACACGTCCGATATAGCCGATAACTTCTCCGTTTTGACAAATTTTAGCTTGCTCGTAAGGGCTTAAAAATTTCTTCTCATCGCTTGCTATTAGCTCAAATTTCCCAACCACATCTTGAACCATTGCAGCAAATGAATAAAAACTTATCTCCTCACCCTTTGCACCGTTTATCAAAGTAGCCTCTTTTGCAAGTCCACACACCACAAACGCAATGTTTGAGCTTTGAACTCCATCTTTGTTAAATACCTCGCCTAACTCAAAAAGCCTGACTGATTTTTTAGAATTTTTGATATTTCTTTCGCAAGAATTTAGCATGTGATTTAGCAGTGTTGGTCTAAGCATGTTAAGTTCGTTGTTTATCGGATTTGCTATCTGAACTTTACAAGGCTCAAAACCTAACTTGGCTAGCCTATCAGCATCATCAAAAACATAATGAATACTCTCGAAAAATCCACAATCCGCCGCACGCTTTCTTAAATTTAAAGAATTTTTATAATTTATATAAGTATTTGTTAAACGATTTTGTTCTGCAAAAACAAGCGGAACGGAGGTGATATTATCAATGCCTACGATACGAACGATCTCTTCGCAAATATCGTGAGAATTTAGTATATCGTGACGGAAAAAAGGAACTTTTACGTTAATACTTTCTTGTTCGACATTTACGCTAACTTCAAAGCCTAATTTCTTTAAAATTTTAACTATATCATTACGAGCGATCTCTTGTCCGATCATATTTTTAAGCTCGTTTAAAGAGATGCTTAGTGTCACTTGCTCTTCTCTCATAGTTGATTGTTGCGAGCCGGCAAAGAGGCTTAAATTTTTATGAGAAGACAGTCTTTTAAAAAGGTAATCAGCGCCATAAGCAAGATTTGGCTCACTTCCGCGAGTAGATCTATAAACATGGTCTCCTTTTGGTAAATTTTTATTTTCACCGATAGTTTCAGCAAGCACAGAAGGGACTGAGTAGTTTGCTTCGATGATTACAAATTTTGAGTTCTCATCAAGCATGCTACATTCGTCTTGATAAATTCCTGTTATGCCTAAATTTTTACCATTACAACTTACATAAGACTCTCCGTGCTTTCCGTTTTTAATGTCAAAAACCACGCGCTCGTCCACTCCGCCAAGTTTAGCGTAATCATACGCCTTAAATAATACACCGGTGCAATGCGTAACATAATCAAGCAATCTTTCAACTACATTTGTCTTTTTGCTTTCTATCAAGGCAAGACGCAAACGAGTTAATAAATTTTCATTTATATCGCCCTTGATCTCAAACGCACGATATAAAAATGAGCTTTTTTGCCCCTCATCCGCTCTTGTTGCCACAACTCTGCCTATGCCGAGCAAATTTTCTCCATCTTCATATGGTAAATTTTCTCTTGGACTAAGATCAAGTGCAGCGCAAATTTCACGAGCTATGCCATTTATGCTTTGGCAGTCGCCTCTATTTGCCGTGATATCTACTTCTATAATAGCATCTTTAAAAATTTCAAATTGATTTAAACTTGCACCCAGTTTTAACGCTCCGATACTTTCGTCAAGCACCATGATCCCGTCATTTATCTTAACCATACCAAGTTCGGTAGATGAGCAGATCATGCCACAACTTTCTATGCCGCGAAGTTTTGCTTTTTTTATCTCAAGCCCATTCGGCATAACAGTACCTATAAGCGCAACTGGGACAAACTGACCAGCGGTGACGTTTTTTGCTCCGCAAACAATTTGCAAAATTTCGCCTCCGACATCGACTTGGCATACATTTAGTTTGTCGGCATCTGGATGTTTTTCTTTATTTATCACATATCCCACAACTATACTATCTGGGATCTTGATCTCCTTATAACTATCAACCTCAAGTCCTATAGAATTTAATGTCTTTAAAAGTGTTTCACCGCTAATATTTTTAAGATCAACCCACTCATTTAGCCAGCTTTTTGATATTATCATTTAAATTGCTCCATTAATCTTAAATCTCCTTCAAACAAAGAGCGCAAATCAGGCACGCGGTGCAACAACATCGCAAAACGCTCAACTCCAAGACCAAATGCATATCCGCTTACATTTTTATACCCGACCGCGTTAAATACATTTGGATCAACAACACCACATCCCAGCACCTCAAGCCAGCCGGTATGCTTGCACACTCTACAACCCTCTTGTTGGCAAAATATACAACTAATGTCAACCTCTGCACTTGGCTCGGTAAATGGGAAAAAGCTAGGGCGAAAACGCACTTTTACATCGCCAAACATATGTTTTAAAAATTGTTCTAACATGCTTTTTAAATTTGCAAAACTCACCTTATCTCCGTCTTCCACAACAAGTCCTTCGACTTGATGAAACATCGGAGTATGAGTAAGATCCATATCGCGACGAAAAACAGTTCCTGGAGCTATCATGCGGATAGGAGGCTTGTTTGCAAGCATGGTTCTAACTTGCACAGGACTTGTGTGCGTGCGAAGAAGTCTAAAGTCGTTTAGATAAAACGTATCTTGCATATCTCTTGCCGGGTGGTATTTTGGCAAATTTAGAGCTTCAAAGTTATGAAAATCATCCTCTATCAAAGGACCGGTCTCGAGTGAGAAATTTTGTAACATAAAGTACTCGATAATCCTATCCATCGTAGCCATAACAGGATGTAGTGCTCCGGTTGAAATAGGCTCATTAAATAGCGTAACATCAACGGCTTCACTTTTCATTTTTAAAGCAACTTCAAGCTCACTAAGTTCGCTTTTTCTAGTTTCGATAAGCGCACCCAATTCATCGCGTTGTTTATTCAAAAGAGCGGCAAATTCTTTCTTTTCGTCTTCGGGCATATACTTAAGCTTAGCAAATCCCTCCGATAAAATTCCTTTTTTGCCAAAAATCTCAACTCGAACTTTTTCAAGATCCGCAAGTGTTTGACACTCGTTTTTTATCCTATTTACAAATTCTTCCAATTTTAAGCCTTTAAAATTTTTAATAGATTGTATAGAAAAATGTTTAAAAGATAGATAAAATACCTTTATTTGGTGCTTAAAAATTTAAATTTTAAGTGCCTCTTTGATATAATTATGCAAATTTACTAAGGAGTTAAAATGACAATATTTGAAAAAATAGTCGCAGGTGAAATTCCTTGCAACAAAGTCCTGGAAAACGATAAATTTCTTGCTTTTCACGATATCAATCCAAAAGCGCCGATACACATCTTAATAATCCCTAAAAAACATTTTGAAAATATTCAAGAGATGGAGCCTGAACTTATGGGAGAAATGCTACTTTTTATCCAACAAGTAGCAAGACTAATGGGTGTAGACAAGAGCGGTTATCGCTTGGTTACAAACTGCGGTGAAAACGGTGGTCAAGAGGTTATGCATCTTCACTTCCATATGCTTGGTGGCGCAAAATTAGGCTGGGTAGACAGCGCTACTGATCCACAATCAACATTTTAAAATTTTACTCCTAAATTTTCATAAATTTTAGCTTTCTTGCTTTTATTTTTTAAATTTAGGGGGTTACCGCTTTTTATGATAAAAATTTTTCCAACATATTTATAAGTCGTGCTTTAAAGCATGCCATTTGCATAACTGTCTAAAGCTCTCATGCTAACGCCATCTTTTACCTCAAAATCTAACACATTTTACCGGTCTCATTATCAACTAAGCCTCATGCTTGTCTTTGGCTACGCTAAAGCCCACAAAATAGCGTAAAGCCATATTGCGTTCATTGTATTGGGTTAAATTTTAACTCATCCCCTTTGATATTATTTTCGGATAGAAGCTCATGATTTTTATTTTGATTTGTTAAAAAAATTGTTTTGCATTTTTAAAGCAGTATCATAAAATCGACAAATTTAAACCTTTTGGAGACTAAAATTTGGTAATAAAATCGTGAAATTTGAGTGTAATATAAATTTTAGAAATAATGTAGTACTTTTGGGCTAAAATTTAGCCCAAAATTTTATTATAAAAGTGAATTTATAAGATCCTTCATGTCGGCAACGATCGGCTCAATACCTCTTTCGCCGTTTATCACATGAAGCAGACTTTTGCCTTTATAAAATTCGCGTATAGCCACGATTGGCTCTAGGTAAACTTTCATGCGATTGCTAAACACTTCATTGTTATCATCAGCGCCGCGTGCACGACCTAAAACACGCTCTCTAGCTACATCCTCGCTAACATCAACTTCTATAACGCCTTTTAAGACGATCTCATTTTGCGCTGCTAGAACTTTATCAAGTTCGCTCATTTGCTCTACGCTTCTTGGATATCCATCTATTACTACATTTGGCGTTTTGGCGCTTTTGATAGCTGAAACTATAGTGTTTACAACTACTTCAAGAGGGACCAAATTTCCTTTTGATATGAAGCTGTCTATAAGTTTGCCAAGCTCACTTCCGCTTGCAACTTCCGCACGTAGTAAATCGCCTGTAGAAAAGTGCGTAAAGCTCTCGTCAGCCTTTGCGATCAAGTCCGCGTCTGTTGTTTTACCGCTACCAGGAGCGCCGATGATTAAAAATAGTTTTTTCATTTTCTTTCCTTTTACGGCTTGCACCGCTTTGCTATGTGTTGCTGGATTTAAATTTTACTCCACAGACTTTTTGCCTAACACAAACTTAAATTTAAGATCCATAGCCTAGCTTTTTTGTTTTACTACGCCAACAACAAGCAGAAGCGATGCCTCGCCTTTAAATTTTTATAATTTGCCTAATTTAAATATTATTAGGTAAAAAATCCTATCAATAATAGGCTTTGCGCCGAAAACCTTTCATAGGATTTATCATTTGCGACTAAAATTCGCTATTTATTTAGCTTCTTAAGCTTGCTTTTCTTTCTCTCTAAGTCTTAGCCCAAGCTCTCTTAACTGCTCGCTATTTGCCTCACTTGGTGCTTTTGTAAGCGGGCATTGGGCGCGTTGGGTTTTAGGGAAAGCTATAACATCTCTAATGCTGGTTGATTTGGTTGCTAGCATTATAAGGCGGTCAAATCCTATCGCAATACCACCGTGTGGTGGCGCACCAAAGCTTAGCGCATCAAGCAAGAAGCCAAATTTCTCACGTTGCTCTGCCTCATCTATACCAAGTAGCTTAAATACTTTTTGCTGAACATCATTTTTGTGAATTCTCACAGATCCGCCACCTAACTCAAAGCCGTTTAATACAACGTCGTGAGCAACAGACAGTATGTCTTCTAAATCCTCTTCATCTATATTTTTTGGCATAGTGAATGGATGGTGCATTGCCGAGTAGCTTCCGTCATCATTTTGCTCAAACATCGGGAAGTCAAGCACCCATAAGAACTCCATTTTTTCCTGATCGATTATACCCATTTGCTCGGCTAGGAAAATTCTAAAGCGTCCCATATAGTCAAGCACGACCTTTTTCTTACCTGCGCCAAAGAATACGACGTCGCCGACCGCTAACTCGCATCTTGAGACGATCTCATTTAGATCACTTTCTGAGAAAAATTTACAAAGTGGTCCTTTTAAACCATCCTCTTTCATTTGGAAGTATCCTAGGCCTTGAGCGCCAAATTTACGGACAAATTCCTCAAATCTGTTCATCTCGCGCTTGCTAAATATATTATCTCCATTTGGAACTTTTAGCGCTTTTATGCGGTTACGCTTAGTATCTTTTGCGATAGAACTAAAAATTTCATTTGTAGAACGCTCAAAAATATCAATAACATCAATCATTTTAAGATCATATCTCAAGTCGGGTTTATCGCTTCCGTATGTTTCGGTAGCCTCTTTGTAGCTCATACGACGAAACGGTGTTTTAACCTCATATCCGCAAGCGGCAAAGATATCTTTTAGCATGTTTTCAGCCATATTTAGGATATCTTCTTGCTCGATAAAGCTCATTTCAACGTCGATTTGCGTAAATTCAGGCTGTCTATCGGCGCGCAAGTCCTCGTCACGGAAGCATTTTGCTATTTGGAAGTATTTATCAAATCCGGAGCACATTAAAAGCTGTTTAAAAAGTTGCGGGCTTTGCGGAAGTGCGTAAAATTGTCCAGGATAAACACGACTTGGGACAAGATAGTCACGTGCGCCTTCGGGTGTTGCGCGGGTTAAGATAGGTGTTTCAAATTCTATAAAGCCCATTTTGCTTAGGCTGTTTCTAGCTGCTATCGCTGCCGCCGAGCGCATTTTAAATATATTTTGCAATCTCTCATTTCTAAGATCAAGGAAGCGGTATTTGAGGCGGATATCCTCATTTACGCTTTCGTCGCCTATCATAAATGGCAACGCCTCACTTGGATTTTCAACTATTAATTCACTTACCACAACTTCGATATCACCTGTTTTTAAGCGTGGGTTTACAAGTCCTTCGCCACGCGCGCGCACTTTACCTTTTATGCGTAAAACATACTCGTCACGCACCTTTGAAGCAGTTTCGTGAGCTGTCTTGCTATCTGCCGGATCGCATACAAGCTGTATAAGACCAGTGCGGTCGCGAAGATCGAAAAATATAACTCCACCGTGATCCCTATAAGTATTGACCCAACCACAAAGCGTAACCTCTTTGCCGATATCTTCTTTGTTCAAATCGGCGCAATAATGGCTTCGCATTCAAACTCCTTTAAATTTCAGTTTAAAACCCCTGATTATACTAAAATTTTGCTTTTGCACAGCTTTGTTATTTGTTAAATTAAAATATGATAAAATCAACTCATGAAAATTTTAGATATACACAATATAAAAAAAGTCGGTATAGTCGCAAAAGTAAACGCCGAATTTATACAAAATTTAAATGTTATAAGCGAAATTTTAAATAAATTTAATATTGAAATTTTACTTGAAAACAGTTGTGCAAAAGCTGTAAACAAAAACGGATACGATCTAAATTCCTTAGCCTTGCAAAGCGATTTTATCATCTGTTTAGGAGGCGACGGAACCATCATCAGCGTTTGTCGCAAAAGCGCTGAGATTTCTCCTTTTATTCTAGGTATCCATGCTGGAAGACTTGGTTTTTTAACAGAAATCACGATGCAAGATTGCGAGTGGTTTTTTGATGAATTTTTTAAAGGAAATTTCATAGTTGAAGAGCCACACATGCTTGACGTAAGACTTAATAAAAACGGCAAAATAACACACAAAGTAGCATTTAACGATGCAGTTATCATGCGACCAAAACCGGCTTCTATAGCAAACGTCGAAGCTTTTTTAAACAAAAAATACTTTAACACATACTTTGGTGACGGCATCATCGCTAGCACTCCGATCGGCTCAACGGCTTACAACATGAGTACTGGCGGAGCTATCATCTATCCACTTAGTAATGTTTTTTCGCTAACTCCGATCTGCTCACACTCTCTAACGCAACGCCCCATAATCATGCCTAAAAATTTAACGGTCGAGCTAAAAGCCTATAAAGACGAGGTGCTTGTAATAGACGGTCAAGATACCTTTAAAATGAAAGACTACGAGAGCGTTTGTGTAGGTCTTAGCGACAAAAAGGCAAAATTAATACGCCATGTATCAAGGGATTATTTTCAAATTTTAAAAGAAAAACTTCATTGGGGTCATAATGATTGAGCGAATTTTAATTAAAGATTATCTTAATTTTAGTAATGTAGAGTTAAATTTCAAAGATGGGCTTAGTGTCTTTACCGGTGTTAGCGGCGCCGGCAAGTCGGTGCTTATGAGTGCTATAATGGCTATTTTTGGCTTAAAAGACAGCGAAGCAAGAGTCATAGAAGCTGACATCGACCATAAATTTGATATGGATGAATTTGGTATCGAAAACGAACCCATAAATAACTTCAAACTTATCAAAGATAAAGCGACTCGTTACTTTATAAATTCCCAGTCTGTTTCAAAGAAAAATTTAGCAAAAATAGCAAAAGAGCATATCAAATATCTCTCGGCAAAAGAGATAAACGAGTTTGAAAATGAGAGATTTTTAAATTTACTCGACTTTTTGGAGTGCAAAAAAGAGCCCAAATTTAAAGCTTTAAAGGAGGAATTTAAAGACAAATTTGAAGAGTTTATCAAAATAAAAAAAGAGCTAAATTCCATCTTAGAAGATGAAAAAAAGGTTGAAGAGCTAAAAGAATTTGCTGCTTTTGAGATAAACAAGATAGAAAGCGTAAGCCCAAAAATAGGCGAATTTGACGAGCTGATGGATATTAAAAAACGTCTTAGTAAAAAAGATAAGATAAATGAAGCATGGAATAAAGCAGAAGCGATATTTAGCACGGAAAAGGCTGTTATTGACGCACTTCATATAAGCGATATTGACGTTAGTTTTTTTGAAGAAACCATGAATGAGCTTAGGATCGTAAGAGACAACTTAAACATGGACGAGCTTGAGGATATCGATATCGAAGCAGTGCTTGATAGGATCGAGGCGTTAAATTCTATCGTGAAACGCTACGGCAGCATAGAAGAAGCGCTTCAAACACTTGAAAAAAGAAAGATCGAGCTTAATAAGTATGAAAACATAAGTTTTGAAAAGGGTCAATTAGAGCAGAAATTTAAACAAACAAGCTCGGAAATAAACAAACTGGCTAAAAATTTGAACAAAGCTAGAAAACGAAATTTAACAGAGCTTGAAAATTTGATAAATTCCTACTTAAAAGAGCTTTACATGAGTGAGATTTCACTCTTTATAGAGCCAAAAGCTCTTGACGAACTAGGCATGGACGAGATTATTTTAAAGCTAAATGAAACTGCTCTTAAAAATTTAAGTTCAGGCGAACTAAACCGTTTAAGACTAGCATTTATAGCAAGTGAAACACAGATAACACAAGAGGGAAACGGAGTTATAATTCTAGATGAAATAGATGCAAATTTAAGTGGAAAAGAGGCGATGAGTATCGCAAATGTCCTGTTAAAACTAGCCAAATTTTATCAAATTTTTGCCATCTCACACCAACCACAACTTAGCTCAAAGGCAAATTCTCACTTCTTGGTTGAGAAAAACGGCGAAATTTCAACCGTTAAAGAGCTTGAAAAAGGCGAAAGAGCAAACGAGCTAGCACGTATGATAAGTGGCGAGCACATCAGCAAAGAAGCTATGGAATTCGCAAGAGGGCTTTTGAAGTAGTAAGTTAAAATTTATTTTTAAGTTACATAAAATAAAAATTCGATAAAATTGAAAGTTACAAATTTTAGATTAGATAGGTAGACAAATGGAAAAAATTCTAGTAGTTGACGACAATAAAGCTTTAGCAAAACTAGTAGTAAAACAGATGGAAAAAAACGTAACCGACATGCTAGTAGACGTTGCGTATGACTTTGCTCAAGCCAAACAACTCATAAAAGACAACCAAGATGAATACTTTATGGCTCTGCTTGATCTAAATTTACCAGACGCTCCAAATGGCGAGATAGTTGATTATGTATTATCCAAAGGAATTCCTGCAATAGTCTTAACCGGCAGTCTTGATGAAGAGACAAAATCAACATTTATACATAAAGATATCGTAGACTATGTCTATAAAGGCAATATGGACGATATAAATTACATATTTAACATGATAAACAGGCTAAGTAAAAACAGACAATACAAAGTCCTAGTCGTAGAGGACTCCATGCCTTTTAGAAATAACCTAAAAAAAATATTAACAAGCCTTCAATTCCAAGTTCTAACCGCTGCTCACGGCGAAGAGGCGATGAATTACTTTGCCGATAATCCAGACATCAAACTTATAATCGCAGACTACAGAATGCCTGTCAAAGACGGTCTTGAGATACTAAAAGATATACGTAAAGAATACGATAAAAACAAAATAGGCGTAATAATCCTAACCTCGCCTGACGAGCATGTAAGCGCAGCTACTTTTCTTAAAAGTGGTGCAAACGACTTTATAGCAAAGCCTTTTGGCAAAGAGGAGTTGATATGTCGTGTAAATAACACCATCGAAGCCATGGAAAATATCAACAAAATCGCAAATTTTGCTAACAAAGACTTTCTAACTGGAGTATATAATAGAAGGTATTTCTACTCCGATATGAACGAATACCTAGCCATGATCCAAGACACTGATGAGCCTTATGCAGTCGCCATGATTGACATAGATCGTTTTAAACACATAAATGACGCTTATGGACACGAGGCTGGGGATAAGGTTTTACAATACCTTTCAAAAAAACTGATAGACGAAACAAAAGACAAAGATTTGGTTGCGCGTTTTGGCGGAGATGAACTTTGCGTAGTTTTAAAAAATACAAGCAATGAAGACGCAGTCAAATTTTTCGTAAATTTAAGAACAAGCATAGCTTCTCATAAAATTTCACTCAAAAAAGATACGATAGAATTTACAGTATCTATAGGTCTTACTTTTGGTGGAAACGACTATAGTGTAGACGAAATTTTGGAGCTAGCGGACGAGGCTTTATATATTGCAAAAGAGAGTGGAAGAAATCGCATCGAGGTTACTAAGTGATCATTGACACACATTGTCACTTAAGCGATACTTGCTACGATAACGACCTAGACGCCGTTATATCTAATGCTATAAATTCGGATGTGATTGGCTTTATACTTCCGGGTGCTGATGTTAATGATTTACCAAAAGCGGCTAGAATATCGCAAAAATACAAAAATGTCTATTTTGCCGTTGGTGTTCATCCATACGACATAAGAGGCTATAACGAAGAGACCTTACGCAAATTTGCCTCGCATGAAAAATGTGTAGCTATCGGCGAATGTGGGCTTGATTATTTCCGTTTACCAAAAGACGAGATGGAAAAGATAACCGAAAAAGAGGAGCAAAAACGTGTTTTTCTAGCTCAACTTGAACTTGCAGTTGAGTTAAACAAACCCGTTATACTTCACATCCGTGATGCAAACGAGGATTGCTACAATGTTCTAAAAGAGTATGCGCCAAGGCTTACGGCAGGAGCTGTTTTGCACTGCTACAACGCTTCACCATTACTTTTAGAACTTGTAAAATTTGGAAATTTTTACTTTGGCATAGGTGGTGTTTTAACCTTTAAAAACGCTAAAAATTTGGTTGAAATTTTACCAAACATACCAAAAGATAGGATAGTTATAGAAACCGATGCTCCGTATCTTACCCCAGAACCTTATCGCGGTAAGAGAAACGAGCCGATGTTTACGACATTTGTTGCTAAAAAGATAGCTGAAATTCTAAGCCTTAGCGAGAGTGAAGTTAAAGAACTTACCTCAAGCAATGCCAAAAGATTATTTAAGTGTTTTGACACGTAAAAAAGGACAAAAATGAAAGCCATGCTTAAAATTTTTATAATATTTGCCTGTGCGATAAGCTTATTTGCAAATACATCCGATAGAGATTTTTATGAAGCTCAAGTTAAAATTTTAAAAGAGCTTGATATAAATCCTAGCTTTATAAAAACTTCATACTATACAAATATGAAAAAAAGCATAAAAAATTCCCACATCAAGACTTTTACGGATGCTCTTAAAAACGGATATGTCTATATTCCGATGATTAAAGAGCATATACAAAACTCAAAAGTCCCCGACTCGTTTTTCTATCTTGCGATGATAGAATCTGGCTTTTCAAACCATACGGTTTCAAAAGCAAAAGCTGCCGGGATGTGGCAATTTATGCCAAAAACAGCCAAAATGCACGGACTTAACATAAACGAATATGTTGATGAAAGAAGAGACCCATTTGCTTCAACAAAGGCGGCAACAACATATCTAAGCACGCTTAAAAAGCAATTTGGCAAATGGTACCTAGCCGCAATGGCCTATAACTGTGGCGATGGATGTCTTTCTAAGGCTATAAAAGCCGCCGGCACAGATGATCTTGCGACGCTTATAGATCCTCAGAAAAAATACCTTCCACCAGAAACTAGACAGTTTGTCATTAAGATTTTAAGAGCGGCATATATCGCGAGAGAGACAAATTTCTTGCTTTCTAAGGACTCGTCGCTACTAAATCCAAAAGGTGGGCTAAAGCTTGTTCAAGTAACAGTTCCTGGAGGAACTAATCTAATGCACGTAGGTGACGGCATAGGTTTAAGCCTTAAAAAAATGAAAACAAATAATCCACATTTAAAATATGTATTTACCGAGCCTAACTTAAAAAATACCTATGTGTATATACCTGAAAACAAAAAAGAGATTTTCTCACAAAATTTTAAACCGCTTACAGGCAAGAAAGACTTTTTTGCATATACAGTAAAAAGAGGAGATACGCTTTTAGCTATAGCTAAAAAAACCGGCGTAAGTCATAAGGCCATAAAAGATTTTAACGAGCTTAAAACAAATGCTATTTCTCAAAACCAAAAGCTAATAATCCCTCGCTCAAAAGATAATTCTATACAAAACTACACTGTGCAAAACGGCGAAACACTTGCTGAAATTTCAAAGAAATTTAATGTCAAAGAAAAAGATATCCGCGATGTAAATTCTTTAGCTAGCTCAAATTTAAATGCCGGAGAAAGCATTGTCATACCTTAATATCAAATTTGCGATACCTGTATTTATAATATTTTTATTCACCGGATGTTCTTGGAGCGGTGCTCCATTTACTCCAAGTGGGCCGACTAGCGTTAAGCCAAACAACTCTCCCGCCGTTCAAAGAGCGACAATGCGCCCATACACCATAAACGGCAAAACTTACTACCCGACAGTAGTAAGTGTCGGAGATAGAGCAAGCGGCATAGCAAGCTGGTATGGACCAAATTTCCACGGCAAAAAAACATCAAATGGCGAAATTTACAACATGCACAATATGACGGCCGCACATAAGACATTGCCGATGAACACCGTGCTAAAAGTTGTAAATTTAAGAAACCAAAAAAACGTAATCGTGCGTATAAATGACCGTGGTCCATTTGTGGGAGATAGGGTTATAGACCTTTCAAAGGCTGCAGCAACAAAGCTTGACATGATAGCTGCAGGAACTGCTCCTGTTAGTATGGAAGTTATAGGTTTTAACGCGCAAACCATGACAGTGCCGGTTCAAACACAAAGTCCTAAACAACAGCAAACAGGCGTTTCGATATCAGCTCAACAAAGCTTTATCGGTGGCGAATTTATGGTGCAAATCGGTGCCTTTAAAAACCAAAGCGGTGCAAATAGATACCAGCAAGAGCACAGAAGTATCGACGGATATAAATCTGTGGTTAAAAGCTTCATGCTAGACGGCGAGACAATATATCGCGTATTTTTAAGCGGATTTAGAAGCGAAGATGAAGCTAGAGACTATGCTAGAAGCGGAAAATTTGTAGGTGCATTTATCGTAAGAGGATAAAAATGAAAGATGAAATTTTAAAAACACAACGAACAACAAAAGAAACTGACATAAACGCAGAGCTTAAGCTTTACGGCAATGGAAAATGCGAAATTTCAACAGGTATTGGTTTTTTTGACCACATGCTTGAAGCATTTGGCAAACATGCCCTGCTTGACCTTAAGATAACCTGCAAGGGCGATACGCATGTTGATTTTCACCATAGTGTTGAAGATGTGGGTATCGTTATAGGCTCGCTTTTAAAAGAGACGATCTATCCGGTTAGTGGCGTAGAACGCTTTGGAGATAGCGTTGTTGTTATGGACGAAGCAGCAGTTAGTTGCGCGCTTGATCTTAGCAACAGAGCATTTTTAGTCTATGAAAATTTAGACGAAAAAGGCAAGATAGGTGAATTTGACATAGAGCTTGCCGAGGAATTTTTTAGAGCGGTTGCGATGAACGCAAACATAACGCTACATATCGCAAAAATAAGAGGCAAAAATAACCATCATATTATCGAAGCTACATTTAAAGCCTTTGCGGTAGCTCTTAGACGCGCACTTAGCAAAAATAACCGCATAGCCACTCCAAGCACGAAAGGTGTTTTATGATAGATATTATTTTTTTAGATATTGACGGCTGTATGACCGACGGCAAGATCGTGTATGATGCAAAAGGTGAACTTTTAAAGTCATTTGACGTAAAAGACGGCTGGGCGATAGAGAGTTGGTTAAAACTTGGTAAAAAAGTAGCCATCATAACAGGCAGAAAGTCAGAAATCGTAGAGCAAAGAGCCGAAGATCTAAAGATCACACACGTTTATCAAGGCGTTGGAGATAAACTAGAAGTTGCCAAAGAGATACTTAAATTTGAAGGTCTTAGTTTTGAAAACGCAGCCGCCATCGGCGATGACTACAATGACTACAAAATTTTAAATGCCGTGGCTTGGAGTTTTAAACCAAAAGATGCGATAAAAGATCTTGAAGTAAGGACAAAGCTTAAGCACAAAGGCGGCAACGGTGCAGTTAGAGAGATGATAGAAATGCTCATTGAAGCCGAGAATTTAAAGAGCGAGTGGTCTAAACGTTGGTTATAAAAATTTTTTATTTCGTCGTTGCTGTTTTTAGTGCAGTGATGATATTTTTGGCGTTACAAGATCCATATTTTGCCGAGCAATTTAAACGCGACATGAGTGTTTCAAACATGCAGATGAACGATGTAGTTAATCACGAGATAAACTCAAGTATAGTAAGTGGAATTTACGAAGCTGATGAAGTAAATAGATACGCCAAAAAGGATGAATTTTTAAAATTTAAAGCCGACATTATAAGGGGAAATTTAAATCACAAAATGAGTTCTGACGTAGCCATTTCACAGGGTAACTTGTTTATATTTAAAGGCAATGCCAAGTATGATAATAACGAGAGTTTGAACTTTATCTCAGAAGAAATTTTGTATAATCTCAAAACCAAAATCGTAGCTTCAAAGGTTGATTTTGTGATGACGCAAAATGGCGACAAGATAACTGGCAACAGCATAACATATAACACAAACAAAAAACAGACGCAAATAAAAGGGTTAAAAGCATGGATAGAGCAAGAGCGGGATTGATACTGGGATTAATCCTAAGCTTCACAAGTCTTAGCGCAGAACAAGTAGAGATCACTTCGGATAGTTTTTTCGCCGATGAAAATAAACAAATAAGCGAATTTAAAGGCAATGTTCATATAAAAAAGGGCTCTTATGATGAGCTTTTTGCAGATAAGGTCGTCGTGCATTTTGACGCTAAACGCCAACCTACAAAATACATAGCCACAGGCAATGCTAAATTTAAGGTTTTCATGAAAGAAAAACACTATAACGGCAAGGGCGAGACGCTTACTTATGAGCCTGTAAAGGAAATTTATACGATAAGCGGTAACGGTCGTTTACATGAGCAAGAAAGCGATAAAAATGTTTACGGAGAAAAGATCACGATCAATCAAACACAAGGCACATATAACGTAAATAGCAACGACAACAAGCCTGTTAAATTTATATTTCAGATCGAGGACAAACAAAAGTGATAAGAGCAGTCGGAGCCAAATTTATAACCTCAAGCGCAAACATCAGTCAAGCTCCTGACTTTGCTTCAAGTGAAATTGTATTCCTAGGTCGTTCAAATGTTGGCAAAAGTAGCCTTATAAACGCTCTAGCAAACCACAACGGCTTAGCCAAAAGTTCATCAACTCCCGGCAAAACTCGCCTTATAAATTTCTTTGAGATAGAGCTTATGGAAGATGATGATACAAAAGACAAGCTAAAGGTTATGTTTGTCGATCTTCCAGGTTTTGGATATGCAAAGGTAGCCAAAACTATGCATGAAGAGTGGAAGAAAAGCTTAGATGAGTTTTTAAAATTTCGCTCAAATATAAAATTGTTCGTTCATTTAATCGACGCAAGACATTTTGACCTTGATATAGATACAAACGTGAATTCATACATAAATAGCTTCCTAAGAGCGGATCAAAAAGTTTTAAATTTATACACAAAAGCCGATAAGCTTAATCAAAGCTCAAGAAGTGCCGTAATGAAATTTGACCCAAAAGGAATCCTGGTCTCAACGCTTAATAAAAACAACATAGACAAAGCAAGGGATAAGATCATAAATTTAGCCCTAGGCAGGGAATAGCCCGTGATAACACTAGTAAAGCCAAAACCAAAAGACATAAAAAATATGCAAGAGCTTGTAGCTCCCGAAGTGGCAAGCGGAGTGATACTTCCTAGAAGCGACGACGAGATCAGCACAAATATCCGCTCATACATCATAGCAAAAGATGATGACAAGATAGTCGGCTTTTGCGCTCTTCACATCCATGCTCCAGATCTTGCCGAGATAAGAAGTCTTATAGTGGATAAAAATTTACGAGGTGGAGGGATCGGCTCTATGATGGTAAATGCTCTTTTAAAAGAAGCTAAAGAGTATGAAATTTCACGAGTTTTTACCTTAACATACCAAAGGCATTTTTTTGAAAAATTAGGCTTTAAAGAAATACCTAAAAGCGAACTACCTGCACAAAAAATTTGGGCGGACTGCATCAAATGCAAACACTTTCCCGTATGCGACGAAATAGCACTAATTCACAATTTATAACCAAAATATCAAGCGTTGCGTTTTTATTTTTATATGAGATCGCAACGACTCAATTTGGTTTTTTACCGCCCCTGCTTGGACTTTTTTTTACATTTTTAATACTTGAATACAATAAAAAACAAAAATCATACGAAAATTTTGACATATCGTGGTATTTTTGCCTTGCATTGTTACTTTTTACCGAACAAATTCATGGATTTTATCTTTTTTCAAGTATCGTAGCATTCTTACTATTTTTTCATTTTGTAGTTGACTGGCTTATTTTAACGCTTAAATTACGAAATTTGCTTCTAGTTGTGTTTGTTGCAAGCGGATATACTACAACATTTTTAATAAATAACATCATAGCCTACACGCAAAATGCACAATTTTTAAATTTTGATATAGAGTGCCTGTTTTATATTATTATCGAAAGTGCTTTAGCGGTTGTATTTCTAAAAGAGCGAGCACTATGAGACTTCGTATAGTTTTTACCATCATCGCTTTATTTTGGATAATTTTACTAAGCAGAATTTATCATCTAAGCGTAAATTCAAACGAATACTACGAAAGCATAGCCGAACAAAATGCCGTAAAAACGATATATCTTCCTCCCGTTAGAGGCATCATCTTTGATGCGAAAGATCGTCCGATGGCGATAAACAGACTAGGCTTTTCCATACTTTTAAAACCTCATCTTAATAGAAAAAACGGCACATTAGATAGTGAGATAGACGAGATCGTAAGGTATTTTCCCGATCTAAATGCCACAAAACTTAAAAAAGAATATATAAAAAACGACTCACCATATAACCAAGAATTTATAAGCGTCGTGGAGTTTATCGACTATGATAGCTTTTTACCACACTTTGCCACGCTATCTTTAAGGGAAAATTTAAAGGTAAATCCAACAAGCAAACGTCACTATCCATATGACAATCTAGCCTCGCACGTCATCGGTTATGTAGGAAGAGCAAATCAAAAAGATATGGATAACGACCCGCTAACTAAGCTAACAAACTACATCGGACGAAGCGGAGTTGAGAGGTATTACAACTCTGTTTTGCAAGGCAGCGAGGGCTCAAAACGCATAAAAGTAAATGCCCTAAACGAAGAGATAGAGCAGATAAATTTCAATGCCCCAAAAAGCAAAGACATAAAGCTAAGCATAGACCTTGAGCTTCAAAAATTTGTAATGGATATTTTTGACAAGGACGCAGGAAGCGTTGTTGTTATGAACGTGCACGATGGCGCTATACTAGCAGCCGGAAGCTTTCCTGAATACAACCTAAACCCATTTGTATCAGGCATAAGCAAAGACGAGTGGGATAAACTTATAAAAGACCTTGATCACCCGTTTACAAACAAGCTAGTAAACGGTCTTTATCCTCCCGGGTCTGTAGTTAAGATGGGTATGGCTTTGGCATTTTTAGATAATGGCATGAGCAAGAACGATAGCTTCTTTTGCTCTAGCTCATATGAGCTTGGCGGACGCAAATTCCGTTGCTGGAACTCATACGGTCACGGTAACGTAAACATGAACACCGCCATAAGAGAGAGCTGTGATGACTATTTTTACAAAGCCAGCCAAAAGATCGGCATAGACGCTATCGCACCCATACTTGAAAGGATAGGTTTTGGCGTAAAAACAGGGGTTGACCTACCAAACGAATTTATAGGAACGCTCCCTAGTCGTGAATGGAAAATGAGAAAATACGGCAAAGCCTGGTTTCAAGGAGAAACACTCATAACATCCATCGGTCAAGGAAATTTTCTAGTAACCCCTATGCAAATAGCAAGACACACGGCGATGCTTGCCACAGGACTAAATGTCACGCCTCACTTTCTAAAGAGCATCGACTCCCAAGATGTAAAATTTGAACCAAAAGATGACATTTTCACAGACTTTGAAAAGGCTCAATTACCAGCCATTAGACATGCTATGTATGAGGTGGCAAATCACCCAAGAGGCACGGCAAGTAGACACTTTGCTTCATCAACGATAAAGGTAGCAGCAAAGACCGGAACAGCACAAGTCGTAGGTATATCTCAAGCTGATAAAAAACGTATAAAAGAAGAAGATATGGCTTACTTACAACGTTCGCATGCGTGGATGACGACTTATGCACCATATGATAACCCACAATATGTCGTCTCAATGGTTATCGAGCATGGCGGACACGGCGGAAGCGCCGCTGGTCCAAAGATAGTTGAAATTTATAAAAAACTAATCGAAATGGGATATATAAACCTAGAACAATCAGCGCAAAAGCCCTAGTCCATAGTTCTGACTATCAAGCTTTTAGGTAGGTTAAATTTCTCTATGACCTCGCACTCTTTTTCCCTCATCTCACCTTCGTCCTTCTCATGGTCAAAACCTAAAACATGCAAAAGCCCATGCGTAAAAAGCAAGGCTGTTTCCTCATCATTACCATGGCCTAGTTCGGTTGCTTTTTGTTCTACTAGGTCTAAATTTATAACTATACAGCCAAGCGGTGCATGCAAGACTGTTTCAAAGGGAAAGCTTAAAACATCAGTTGTCTTGTCTATATTTCTTTGAGATAAATTTATTTCTCTCATCTCATCGCTACGAACAAAACTAAGCTCGACCTCTCCAATTGTCAAATAAGAACAAATTTCATCTAAAATTTGAGGATACGCCTCATCACAAAGTATCATTTTTCTCTTTCAGTTAAATTTTAGTATAATTCTAGCGAAATTTTAAAATTTAAGACATAAAACTTTCAACAAACAGCCTCTTTATGCTAGCGATATAAATTTGATACACAAAAAAGGAAATCACATGAGTAAAAAAGCCGTTGTCATAATGTCAGGTGGCATGGATAGCACGCTTTGTGCCACGATAGCCGTTAATGAAGGATATGAAGTTATCGCGCTTCACTTTGACTACGACCAACGCACGATGAAGCGAGAAAAGCGCGCATTTAATGAAATTTGCGATAAATTAGGCATTCAAAAAAGACTAAATTTAAACGCAAATTTTATAGCTGATATAGGCGGAAATTCACTAACAGACAAAAGCCTATCGGTGCCAAAAACCGGTTTAAGCGATGATGTGCCAAATACCTATGTACCGTTTAGGAATGGAATTTTTATCTCCATAGCCGCAGCCGTTGCCGAAAAAAACGGTGCCGAAGCGATATTTATCGGTGTAGTTGAAGAAGATAGTAGCGGGTATCCCGACTGCACGCACGAATTTATAAAACAGATAAACCTAGCTATCAACCATGGAACAGCACCAAGCTTTAAAACCAAGATCATCACTCCGCTAGTAAATTTAAGCAAAGCTCAAATCGTAGCAAAATCCCTAGAGATAGGCTCTCCGCTTGAGTTAACATGGAGTTGTTATGAGAATGAAAACGAAGCATGTGGATTATGCGATAGCTGCCGCTTAAGACTAAACGGCTTTGAAAAAGCAGGAGCAAAAGACCCGATAAAATACATAAGTTAAGCAAACATCCATGTGGTAGTATAATAATATATATTTTTATAAAGGTTGGTTTTATGAAAAATTTAATTACTATTTTAATCTTGATTTTTACATTTAACGGATGTGCGATTAGTAGCAACAACAACCGTTTAAGCTTGAATGACGAGCAGCGTTACTGCAACGAATTTTATGCATTTTCTCGTGCTTTACTTGGAGACAGCATCTCTCACGAATACCAAAATAACACAACAAAGCAATATGCAAAGGCGGAAGTAAAATTTTATGAAATCCTCTCAAGTGTCGTTAAAACAGGTAAAATCTCAAAACAAGAGCATACGGAGTTTTGGGCGTCTATAAATGAGCTTCAAAAGTTTCACTACATCGAAAAAGAATGCATAGACAAATACCCTGCCATGATGGGCTTTTTATCCGAGTTTTATCGATCGGCCAAGCTGAGTTATGAAAATAAAAGCATTGTTAAGACACAAGGCTTAACAAAGATACTAAACCACCCGTCACAACTTAGACCAAAGTCATGCTACTACGCAGACGGAGAAAAATACAACCGACTATATGTTGCCACCCATTTGCCACGAGTATACAGACAAGAATTGAGCGAATTTAAAAAATGCTTCGCACCATATAATGATATGCTTTTGCAAATTTCACAAAGAAAAGATGGCGTGAGTTTTAGCACTCACGGCGGACGACTTGTTAACACATATGAATTTAATCAAGACGCTTACAAGCAAATCGCAGAACACGCAAAAAAAGCGGAAGAGTCGCTTAAAATTTTACTAAACAAGAATTATCAATAAAAAACCATTCGCACCTAAATTTATTTTAATTTATAAAATTTTTAATCCAAAACAGACAAGAGTTACACTCTTGTCTCATGCCATAAATTTATCTTTCAAAAATAATCTTGCCTCTTATTAGGATATATTTTATCTTGATTACTATCAATTACTTATTTTTAAAATTTACGTAAAATCGCACTTACCGTTTAACTAAAAATAAGGAAATTAAATGAGCAAAGAATTACAAATGTTTTGTCATCAGTGTGAAATGAGTATGGATAATGGCTGTGGCTCAAAGGGTCAGCCTATGGGAACCTGTGGCAAAGATGCGACTTTGGCACGCTTGCAAGATACAATGGTTTTTGGGCTAAAAGGACTTAGTGCATATCGCCATCATGCCGCAGAGCTAGGCGCTGATACAAACAATGTTGACCGCGTTATGACTGATACGCTTTATTTTACGCTAACAAACTCAAATTTTAATTTTAATGAACATATTAAACAACTCCTTGCCGTAGGAAGCGCCGGAGTTGAATGCATGAACCTACTAAGTGAGGCTCATACGGCAAAATTTGGAGTACCGACACCAGTAAAAGTTAGTCAAAACAAGGTTGAAGGCAAAGCGATACTTGTAAGCGGTCACAACCTAAGAGCGCTTGAATTACTACTAAAACAAACCGACGGCAAAGGCATAAATATCTATACTCACTCAGAAATGCTTCCTGCACACGGCTATCCTGAACTTCGCAAATACTCCCACTTAAAAGGCAATGTCGGCAAGGCATGGTTTGATCAGACTAAACTTTTTAATGAATTTAAAGGTGCGATCTTGATGACAACCAATTGTATCGTGCCACTTCGCTCAAACTGCACATACCAAGAGCGTTTGTTTGGCTACCAAATAGCCGGCACAAACGGCATAGCACAGATAGAAAATGACGACTTTGCGCCTCTCATAGAGTGTGCGCTTGCTTGCGGTGACGTAAGTGGATTTGACAGTGATGATACGCTAGTAACAGGAGCACATTATAAGACGATTTTAGGTTTAGCGCCACAAATTTTAGATGCCATAAACACTGGTAAAATTCGCCGTTTCTTTGTGATAGCAGGTTGTGACGCGCCTGGCAAAGGACGTGAATACTACCGTGAGTTGGCTCAAAATTTACCAAGTGATTGCGTGATACTAACATCAAGCTGTGGCAAATTTAGATTTAATGACATTGACTTTGGTCTAGTGCCAGGCACTCAAGTCCCACGCTACCTCGATCTTGGTCAGTGCAACGACAGTAACGGAGCGGTTAAGATAGCTATCGCCTTAAGCGAAGCAACAGGTATCGCCATAAACGATCTGCCGATATCTATCGTACTTATGTGGATGGAGCAAAAAGCGGTAATAATCCTACTCGCGTTATTTAGCCTGGGTGTAAAAAATATAAATATAGGACCAAGTGTGCCACAGTTTTTTAACGAAGCGATAGTAAATTTCTTGGTTGAGAATTTTAATCTTCGCCTAATTAGCGGTGATGCGAAAGCAGACATGAAATTTTTCCTTGGCGAGGGAGAGGATCCTAATAAAATAAAAGCATAAGCACAAAGCGGATGGAGAGCAGATCTCTGTCCGAAAATTTAAAAAAGCGAATCTTGAATTTCGCTTTCGCTTAATAAATTTAAAATTTCACTCTTTTGAGACAAAACAAGCATATAGCGGAAATTTTTAAGCTCTTTTATCTCACATAAATTTTCAAACTTCACAGCATTATCAACCTGCAACAAGCTATCTTTTGGCAAACATATAACGACTTCTGAAGGATCAAAATTTTTCTTTAGATACAAGGCTTCGATGGCAAAAAGCTCTTCGTCATTTTCAATAATTATCGCGCGAAAACTTGATCCAAATGGCGCTTGATGGAAATTTTTATCTATAAAAATAGGCTCAAAATGCCCAAGCGAGCGAGTATCATTTAGCTTAAAAGAGATATTGTTTTGTTTAAGATAATGAAGCAGTCCGCATAAAGCTCCGATAAAAACACGAGGTATATTTAAATTTTGATAATAAACATCATCGCATATCATCGTAGTAAAAAATATCGAGCTAGGATTTAACGCTTGTGCTTTAATATCAGTCCAAACAGTATCATAAAGCGGAGTTATGCGCTGTAAAATTCGAATTTCATCTCCAAAAAAGATGTCACCGTTTTTTGACGACATGATCTTGTAAAACAATTCGGTTAAATTTTTTGGTATGATAGCTGCATTTTTACCAAGGCTAGAATGTTCCAAAATAGCCATTTGCACAGCATTTACCGAGCAAAATTTCAAATTCTTATGTGTAGCTTCAAACCGCATAAGTCTAATAAGAGCAGTTTGAAAATTATCTACTTTAATGTATGCTATCTCAGTATCGCTAGGCGTTATCTCCTCGTCGCTTATAACAGCATATGCACCGTGTTTTACGGCTAATTCTATCTCTTTTTGGTCTGCATCAACAGCCATAAAGGCAAAACCACGCTTAACGTTTTTTGCCTCGAAAGCAAAACCTAAAACGCTAGAAACGCTAGGCTTATTTAGTGTTTGTCCGTTGATAAGACGAACCAAATTTTCTATTGTCATTAGCCTACTATCGAGCCGTTTTTAACTTTTGCATCGGTGCTAAGAAGCGAGAGAGAGCCATCTTCTGCGCTTAAGATCATGCCTTGAGAGACGTATTTTTTCATCATAGTTCTCTCTTTTAAATTTGCTAACACACAAACTTGTCTACCAACAAGCGTACTAGGATCGTAAAATTTAGCTATGCCTGATAAAATTTGACGCGGTTTTTCCTCGCCCAAGTCTATTTGAAATTTAAGCAGCTTATCACTTCCTTCGACCTTTTCGCACTCAAGCACAGTTCCTACTTTTATAACGATCTTTTTAAAATCATCAATCGTAATAATGCTTTCATCACAGCCATCTTTTGGCTCTTCTTTTAAAGCAGCTTCAGGCTCACTCGGTCTTGCCATAAGCTCTGTTTCTATGCGAGGAAACAGCGGTTGCGTAGGTTTGGCTATAAAATTTAAAAGCTCATTTTGTAAAATTATTTTATTATAAATTTCAGTTGAAATTTCAAAACCTAAAGCCTGCGCTATCTTATCGCAAGTATGCGGCATAGCAGGACTTAGTATCACTGCTATTTTAGCAAGCAAATTCGCACAAAGAGCAACGAGAGTGTTTGCCTCTTCGCTCTTTCCTGCTTTTATCATGGCCCATGGCTCATACTTGGCAACGGCACCGTTTGCAAGCGCTACAACTTTCCATATCTCTTCTAAGTAGCGATTTGTCGCAAAATTTTCTAAATTTTCAATAGCATTTTTAAGGTACTCGTGCGCTTCGTTTAGCTCGGCTTCGTAAAATTTAGCAGTTTGCATGGAGTTGATTTTATACTCGCTATACTTTGAGCTCATGCCGATTATTCTACTCAAAAGGTTACCAAGTCCGTTTCCAAGCTCGGAATTTATCCGCTCGATTAGAGCCTTTTGACTAAAGTCGCCATCTTGACCAAATGGAACTTCACGAAGTAAAAAATATCTAAAATTTTCAAGACCGTAAGCACTTGCTACCTCGTGAGGATTTACGACATTGCCTTTGCTTTTACTCATTTTCTCACCATCTCTCGTCCACCAACCATGCGCTGCGACATGTTTTGGCAAAGGGAGATTTAAGCTCATCAAAAACGCCGGCCAGTAAATCGCGTGAAAGCGCAAAATATCTTTTCCGACGATATGAGTAGTATCTTGCCAAAATTCCATTTTGTCATCGCCGCGAGTGTAGCCAAGAGTGGTTAGATAGTTTAAAAGCGCATCAAGCCAAACATACATAACATGCTTTGGATCGTTTGAACTTGCTGGTAGTTTTATACCCCAGTCAAAACTTGTGCGTGTTATAGAAAGATCTTTAAGCCCGCCTTTTACAAAGCTAATTACCTCGTTTTTCTTTCCTTTTGGGATTATACAACGTTCATTTTCTTCATACCATTTAATAAGCGCATCTTGGTATTTTGATAGTTTAAAAAAGTAGCTCTCCTCTTTTACAATGCTTGTTTTGCGTCCGCAATCAGGACAGCACTCCTCATCAACAAGCTGTGTTTGCGTAAAAAACGTCTCACAGCTAACGCAATAAAACCCCTCATACTCACCCTTGTAAATGTCGCCGTTTTTTTGCATTTTTTCAAAGGCATTTTGCACGGTAAGTTTGTGATCGGCATCTGTTGTGCGGATAAAATGATCATAACTTATCTCAAATTCATCCCACAACGAGCGAAATTTGCCGCTTATCTCATCAGCATACTCTTGCGGTGTTTTATTACGAACAAGGGCTGCTTGCTCGATCTTTTGCCCGTGCTCATCAGTCCCTGTCATAAAAAATGTATCATATCCTTGCAAACGCCTAAAGCGTGCTAAAGTATCGGCTATTATAGTGGTGTAAGCGTGTCCTATATGAGGGACGTCATTTACATAATAAATCGGTGTGGTTATATATTTTTTTTCTTTCATTATTTATTCCTTTAAATTTAAAAATCAAATCCGCCTTCGTCGGTATCGCTTTTTGACATCGATTTATAAGCACTATCCACATAATTTTTTCGCGTTTCACATTCAAAAAATTCACTACATTTCATGCAGCTCATCAAACCCTTTTGACTTTGGCATGAAAGTAAAATTTCAGAATACTGCTTTAAGGCAAGTTCAAATTTGTCAAGATTTTGCGAGGATTCACTCATTTTGCTTACTCATAAAATTTATGCATAAGATTTATCTCAAATTTAGAGCCGAAAAAGCAAGGTGTAGTCTGGTGAGTTTTACTTATCGTTATATCAAACAGACTATCGTTTATACCATTACTTGTTGCTCCGCCGGCATTTTCATATATAAATGCAAAAGGTAGCACTTCAAAAAGCACTCTAAGCTTACCATTTGGCGCGTCGCTGGTTGCAGGGTAGCTAAAAAGACCGCCGCCTTTTAATAAAATTTGATGCAAGTCGCTAACCATGGCTCCTGAGTAGCGAAGTCTGTGACCTTGTAAAAATAGCTCTCTTATAAATTTAATATGCTTCTCGCTCCAGCCTTTTTGCGTGGCCCCGGTAGCATTTAGCTTACCTTTTTCGTTTAGTTTTAATTCTTTTACAAATTTAAACTCTCCGTCTTTTGCCAGCCTATAAAGAGATGGCAAAGAGCCCTTTTTGTCATTTATCACAAGCTCTAAGCGAGGACCATATATGCTATAAACGGCAGCAACTAAATTTTGAGGATTTAACTCGTTTTCATAAATTCCAAATATCGAGCCGACAGCGAAATTTACATCAACAAGACTTGAGCCGTCAAGCGGATCATAAGCGATTATATATTTTGAATTTTCATTTAAATTTAAAGCATCGTCTTTTTCTTCACTAACCAATGCTTTTACACACTCTAGCTCTTTAAATTTCGCGGTGATGATCTCATCGCTTAAAACATCAAGCTTTAGCTGCGTATCGCCGGTAGCGTTCTCATGCGCTGTATAGCCTAGATCGGCATACTTTATCTCTTCACTAATGCGTATCGCTACTTCTTTTATAGCCTTAAAAATTTGCTCTAATTGTGTCATTATACAGCCTTTGCATGTTTTAATATCCACGCGCAAATCGCGTCTATATCGTCTAAATTTATATTTTCTATTTTATAATTTAAATCAGTTTTGTAACTAGCTATGGCGTCTGAAAAGCCAAGATAGCTTTCATCAATCTCATCTTTAAAAATGCTAATACGAGGAAGAGGAAGCGTTTTTAAGCCTTCAACAAGCAGTATATCAAACTCTCCGATCATCTTTATAACATCATCAAGATCCGACTTATCTTTGCTAAAATACGTCGTTCTTGTTGGGCTAAGCACCACAACATCAGCTCCTGTCTGGCTAAATTTAAAGCTATCTTTACCTTCTACGTCAAAACAAGCCTTGTCGCCCGGATCGTGCTTGATAACTACGCATTTTAGGTTTTGCTTGATAAAATTTTCTAAAACTTTTAAGATTGTTGTAGTTTTGCCGCTATTTGATGGACCGGAAAACGCGATAGCAAGTCGTTTCATTGTCGCCTTTTTGTACTTTTTCACGTGATTATAGCTAAATTTGGCTTTAAATTTAATGAGTGATTATAAAATAAAATGCTAAAATACGATTAAATTTAAAAGGCAAAATATGAAAAAAACTATAATATTTTTATGTCTCGCACTATTTTTTATCGGCTGTTATGATAAAAAAATCGTAGTCCACGAACCGCTTAAAAACGAACTTTTGGCTTATACAAGCAAGGCTGAGATCATAGACGAGCAAAACCACATTTTAATCATAGCAACCTACCTAAACCCGATCTATCAAAGTAAAATTTCAATCAACAACGAAGAAAAATTTCTAGTAGCCGTAAGTCCTAAAGAAAACGCCATAAATTTAACAAGTATAAAAGTAAATAACGACGCAAACACAATCGTGGCAAGAGAGCTTGAGCCAAGTGACGAGCTCTTAGAACTTGCAGGATTTAACATGCCTTGGGCCGGGTATTATGAAATTTCATCGCCCACAAAAGATAGTGACAACCTAAAACTTACTTTCGAAATTTATCCGTCAAATCAGGTAGAGTTAGACTTTCGAAAAGTGTCGAAATCTTTATACTGGAACCCATAAGCGAGCGGTAAATAACATAGTTTGAAAGCACTTTTTTACCGTAATTTCTAGTTTCTGTCACAGGAACTAACTCGAGCGATAAAAATGGCTCGTATCTGCCCTCTTTAAACATATCATCCCTAGTTATAAGCTTTTTAGTAAAACCTATGCCGCCGTTATAGGCATAAGCAATAAAAAGTGGATGATATAGAAATTTCTCAAGATAGTTTAAGTGGTGATTTGCAAAACGATAGGCGATATCCGGCTTAAACATGTCATCTTGATCAAAATTTTTTATCTTTAACTCTTTTTTACCGATAGCATTAGCAAGAAACGGCATAAACTGCATAGTTCCTAGCGCATAAGAAGTTGAAATCACAGCCGGGATAAAAAGGCTCTCTTGCCTAGCAAGTGCGAATATAAGCGACTTTCTTGCTATATTTACATCCTCAAGCTCCACACTTTTTGGCATCACAAAATACTGCTCATCCCAACCGTTTGCCATCTGCATAAAGTATGCATATGCACCAAGACTTTCATTTGTATAAAATTTTTTTGCGTATTCTTGTAGCTGCTGTGGTGTCATATTTTTAGCTTTTAAAACAGTTTCTTGCCATAAAAACGGATCGCTGACGTCAAAACCGCTTATTTTTTGCTTGTTTGGTTTAGGGACGATAACTTCAAGCGGCTCGCTTTTGATAAAATCCCTAGCGTATAACGAGTAGATATTTGCATCTTTGCTCTTTGAAAGCTGGGTTAAAAACTCATCATCTCTTGTTACAAGATACAGCCAGTGCGTTGCATTATCTTTTTGCCACTGCCTCTCAAAGCTGTCTTTTGCGCGTGTAAAAAATTTAATCGCACTCTTTTCATCATTAAGCGTGACAGCGTTTAAAGCTAAAAAAAATGCGTCGTTTTGCGAAGTCTTTTCGGGGGTTATTTTTAGGAAATTTTGCCTAAATTTATCAAATTTTCTCTCCAAAACAAGCGAATTTAAAAATGCCGAAAAGCCCTTTTCGTCATAAAGCTTATCCATGAATTCAGCCGAGAATTTCTGCGAGAAAAGCTCCTCTTTTTTATCTTGTTCGCTTGCGTTAAAAAGTGCCATAAAATGTGCTGTTAAAAATTTATCCGCAAATTTTTTTGCAGGATTTTTTTGATTTAGGATATTTAGAATTTCAGCCTTGTTTGGATGAGTTTGAGCAAGATTTTGTGCTATTTGCTCGCGTGTTTGAGGAGAGAGCTTTAGGCTAAAGGCTATCGTTGTTCGAATATTTTGACAAGTAGCGTTTGCATCAAGGATATTTTTAACGCCCACACCATTACAAGGATCTTCTTTTTGAGCAGGCGGTAAAATTTTATCGATATTTTTTTGAACCAAGCCATTTTTACGAAAAACATCGTTTGAAAGATCCAAAACTTGCTTTTTTGTGTAATTTCCGTCGTTGATAAGACGGTTTATATAGTAGTCTTTTGCAAGACCTTTTGGTTTGCCTTTTAGCTCCTCATAACTTAAAATTTTTGCGTCTAAACAGAGCAAAAACAAAGCAAATACACTAAATAGACGAAGCAAATTCAAGCAAAAGCCTTACTAAAAACAGATCCAAAAACTGAAGTGCAAGTAAAATAATAATCGGAGCTATATCAATACCTCCAAAAACAGTCGGTATAAAACGTCTAACAAAGGCATAAGCCGGCTCGGTTACCCTGTAAAGTAGCTGGACAATTTGATTATATGGGTCAGGTCTTACCCAGCTTACTATCGCAGCTGCGATTATGACCCAGATGTAGATGTTTATAACCGTATGCAAGATCGTGGCTATCGCCGAAATAAAGGTTGAAACTATCATTTTGCTATCTCTTTTAAATTTGTTTTTATAAGCGGATAGAGCTCGCTAAGCTCCGGCCCATGCAGTTCACCTGTTAAGAGCGCGCGTAAAGGCATGAAAAATTTCTTACCCTTTAGACCGCTTGATTGCATTAGCTCGTTTTTAAACTCATCATACGTTTGGCAATCTTTTAAAATTTTAATACTATTTTTTAAAATCTCAAACTCATCTTCGTATTCGCTAGGTGCGACTTTTTGACTGAAAATTTTTTCTATCTTTTCTTTTATCTCAGGCAACAAAGAGCTCTCTTGGGTGTAAAATTTAATAAGCTCCGCCCTGTTTTCGTCAAGTCCGGTAAGCTCGCTCAAGCGTTTTGGCGATGCGAGTTTTATATGCTCGCGATTAACGTGTTTTAGCATATTCATATCAAATTTAGCAGGAGAGCGTGAAATTTTACTTATATCAAACCACTGCGCCGCTTGTGTAATGGTAAAAATTTCAACCGGAGTTTTGTTGCCAAGCAAGATAAGATAGTTAGCTATAGCTTCTGGCATAAATCCGCTTTGAAGCATCCATTTAACACTACTTGCGTCATCGCGCTTGCTCATCTTTTTACCTTCTTCGTTTAAGATAATAGGCAAGTGCGCATAGTTCATCGTCTGCGTATAGCCAAGTCCCTCACGTATAAGGTCTTGTTTTGGGGTATTGCTCACGTGATCTTCGCCACGTATAACAAATGTCACTCCCTCAAGCATATCATCAACCGCGCAAGCAAAGTTATAAGTAGGCGTCTTATCGGCTCTCATAATGACAAAACTATCTACCGCTTCGGGTTCAAAACTAAGTTCGCCCTTTATAGCATCTGTAAATTTCATCGTGTTTTTTGGCTTTTTCATACGTATGACAAACGGCTTTTCGCAAGCTAAGACTTCCTCATCACTCATGCGCTCACAAGTGCCATCATATCTGTATGCCCTGCCCTCGTTTTTAGCCTGCTCCTTTTTTGCTTCAAGCTCTTCTTGCGTGCAAAAACAAGCAAAAGCCTTTTTGTCTATGAGAAGTTTTGAAGCTAACTGTCGATGGAATTTTAAATTTTCGCTTTGTATATAAATTTGTTTTGGCGTTATGCCAAATTTTGCTAAAATTTCTACGATCTCTTTCTCCTTACCGTCAATATTTCGTTCATTGTCAGTGTCTTCTATGCGAAGTATAAACCCGCTTTTATCTTGCAAAGAGCAGATGTAGTTAAATATCGCTGCGCGTAGATTTCCTATATGCATATCACCCGTTGGTGACGGAGCAAAACGATACATTTATAGTCTTCCTTACATTAAATTTAGAACGGAGATTATATCATCTGCTTAATAAATTTAAAGTTAGATTTTTTCTTTTAGACGTTATAAAGTAAATTTTAAATACAATCCCTAATTCTTAAAAAACAAAGGAGACAAAGATGAGTTTCATTAAGGAATTTAAAGAATTCGCGATGCGTGGAAACGTCATCGATATGGCAGTCGGTGTTGTCATCGGCGGAGCGTTTGGAAAGATCGTTTCGTCATTAGTTAGTGATGTTATCATGCCTGTTGTAGGCGTTTTAACTGGGGGAGTAAATTTTACAGACTTTAAAATCACACTAAAAGAAGCGGTTGATCAAGCGCCTGCGGTCACGATAAACTACGGAAATTTTATCCAAACTGCGGTTGATTTCTTGATCATTGCATTTTGTATTTTTTGTGCTATTAAAGCTTTAAATTCGCTAAAACGCAAAGAAGAGCCGGCGCCAGAAGCTCCTGCTAGCGTGCCTGCCGACATCGAACTTTTAACACAAATTCGCGACCTACTTAAAAAATAATCCCTTTTGAAGAGCTTAGTCTCTTCAAAATTTCACTCTCATTAAGTTTAAATCACTAAAATATCCTCAAAATAAATTTCGGAGAGATAAGGTGCTAGATAAAATTTCCATATTTAAAAACCTAAGCAAAGAGCAACTAGAAGAGCTTGAGGAGATAACTTTAGTCAAAAAATATAAAAAAGGCGAATTTTTATTTATCGAAGGCGAGGAGCCAAAATGGCTCATATATCTACTTAACGGTTCAATAAAACTTTACAAAACGACACAAAGCGGAAAAGAAATTTTTCTTCATCAACTGCCACCTATGAATTTTGTTGCGGAGATGGTAAATTTTGAAAATATACCGTATCCTGCAAGTGCGATATTTGTGGTATCTGGCGAAGTTTTAAAGATAGATTACGAAAAATTTAAAGCCAAATTTTTAAATGATCCAAAAATTTGCATGAATTTAATAAAATCAATGTCCGAAAAGCTAAGGATCACAAGTAATTTACTCCATCAAGAGTTAATTTTAAACTCTGAGGCAAAGGTTGCTAAATTTATACTGATGCACGAAGATTTATTTAATGAATTAAAACATACAAAAATCGCATCCATCTTAAACATAACCCCGGAAACGTTCTCAAGAATTTTAAATAAATTTAAAACATTGGAGATAATAAAACTTAGCGAAAAGAACGAAATACTCGAGAAAAATGTAGATAAGCTAACGGAGATTTATTCGTTCTGATAGTTAATATCAAATAAATATTAATTGATCTACATCAAGAGTTTTTTATTTAATTTATGATAATATCCGTTTAAAATTTATTAAAAACTTAAACAAATTAAATGAGTTTATTAATAAAAGCTAGGAGGATATTTTGGCAAACGTTAAAAAGAAATTTTTTGTTTGGTCTTCGGTTGTTATCGGTATAGTCGTAGGTCTTATAGCCTCGATGGGAATTTCCGATGCACTACACGCAACAGGAAGCGGCTTTGTTTGCACTATGTGTCACACTATGGATCCTATGAATGCCGCATATCATGAAGACGTACACGGGGGAAATAACAAACTTGGCATAAAAGCTGAATGTTCAGCCTGTCACCTTGACCACACAAGTGCTTATACCTATGTCTTAACAAAAATCAAAGTCTCGATCAATGACGGATATAAAACGTTTTTTACAGATACAGACAAGATCGACTGGCGTAAAAAACGCGAACACGCTTCGCATTTTACATACGACAGTGGTTGTTTAACCTGTCACTCTAACCTAAAAGATGTTATAACCTCAGGTCCATCATTTTTACCACACCGCGATTATTTTGTACTCGGAAACAAAGCCGAAAAAAGCTGTGTTGATTGCCATAAAAATGTAGGACATAAAAATTTAGGCTTTCACATTGATAAATTTGAAGCAAAAAAATTAGAAGATAAAACCAAATAAGGAGGAAAGAGATGTTTAAAAAAGTCGCTATATTACTAGCCTTTGTCGCATCTGTTGCTTTTGCAAACACTGATGCGAATCAAAGCTCTGACGTCAAGATAAACCTTGTTAAAAATATCAAGGTAAATCACAAAATGACTAAAGAGTCAAAAGCCTGTGTTGAATGCCACGCAGAAAAAACACCTGGTGTCGTTGCTGACTGGAAAGAAAGTCGCCACGCCCACGTTGGTGTTAGCTGTATGGACTGCCACGCTGTAAACGCTGACAACCCAATGGCTTCTGTAGAGGTTCACCCAAAAGGTTCAGATACGCACGTTTCTATGCTAGTTAGCCCGAAAACCTGTGCTAAATGCCACGAAGACGCATACAAAGAGTATACTCAAAGTGGTCACGCTAGAGGCGGTATGCAGATGTATGCCAACCCTGCAATGGTTAAACTAATGTATCACTACGAGGGTGCCGATCATCCTGAGTTCAAAATGTCTCCGGATATTACAGGTTGTGCGCAATGCCACGGCTCTATCATCAAACTTGATGCTAACCACAAGCCAACACCTGAAACATACCCTAACTACGGTATAGCAAACGTATATCCTGACGGAAGCGTAGGCGGTTGTAAATCTTGCCATACTATGCATAAATTTAGCATAGCTGAAGCCAGAAAACCTGCGGCTTGTGCATCTTGCCACCTTGGACCTGATCATCCGGATATTGAGATCTTTAACAACTCAAAACACGGTCATATCTATAACGCAGAGGGCCATACATGGAAATACGACGCAGCTCCTGATACTTGGGACGTACCTGACTTTAGAGCTCCAACTTGTGCGGCTTGCCACATGAGCGGCGTAGGCGAAACAAGCATGACTCACAACGTTTCTAAACGTCTAAAATGGAACTTATGGGCTCCAAGAACAGAGTTAAGAACAGGCGGATACGATAAAGCTGTAGAGACATTTGAAAAAACAGGCAAAATAAACGTAGGAACACCACTTGCCGGACACCCTGAGGGTCCTGAGGCTGCAAGAGCCGAAATGAAACAAGTATGTAAAGCTTGCCATACAACACATAATACAGAGAACTTCTTTATTATGGCTGATAAGCATATCCAACTTTACAACGTATACTACGATGAAGCCAAGAAAATGCTTGACGATCTAAAAGCTAAAAATTTATTGCTTGATGATATGTGGGCTGATGAATTCCAAGATGTGTTCTATCACCTATGGCATCACGAAGGTCGTCGTATGAGACAAGGTGCTGCGATGAATGCGCCTGACTATGCTCACTGGCATGGTGTATTTGAGGTCAAAAACGACATCAGAAAACTTCGCAAAATCTACAAAGAGAGAATCGAAACCGGCAAGGTTCATTAAGATACTCTTCTAGTAACAGGGCGGAACTTTCCGCCCTTTTTAAATTTCATCTAATTTTTATTCATATTTTTCTTATATAATCTTTCATTTAAATTTAACTTCTGGAAAACAAATGGGTTTATTGCGTATTATTATCGGCGGTATTATTTTCTCAGCACTTATAAATTTATACTCTTACAAACGTTTTGTAAAAAATATCGGCTTTTTAAGGCCTTACTTGCGTTATATTCGTATCTTTTTTTATGTTATTTCGATACTTGAATTTGGCTTTGTTTTACAAATTATATTTCATTTCTTTAACATTGAAATGTATATTTTTACAGGAACGCTTATAGGATTTTCGCTATTTTTGTTTGCCGTAAGCTTTGTCTATGATATTCTAAGAGTGCTGTTTAAAAAAACAAAATTTGACTCAAATAGGCGCAAATTTATAAAGCTTTGCTTTGATTTAACATTTTTCATACTGCTTTTTAGCTACTTTTTTAAAGGCATGTTTAACGCCCTAACTCCACCTGTGATACGTCACACACAAATAAAGCTTAAAAATTTAAAAGAGCCTATGCGTATAGCTATGATTACAGATGTTCATATAGGAGAATTTTTACAGAAAGAATTTTTAGCATCGCTTGTTTATCAGATAAACAGCACAAAACCAGATCTTGTCGTGATAGTTGGTGATATGATAGATTTTAGCAGCGAGCACATCGGAGACTTTTTAGATCCATTAAAGGACATAAAGTCAAAACATGGTATCTTTTATGTCCCTGGAAATCACGAGTATTATCACGGGATAGATGGAATTTTAGCAAAGATAAGTCAAACAGGAGTTAAAATTTTAGGCAACGCAAACATCAAAATAGATGGGATAAATTTAGCCGGTGTTTATGATATAGCAGGTTTTAGGTTTAAACATTTAGAGCCTGATTTAGACAAGGCGCTAGAGGGCACGGATAAAAATTTACCAACCGTCCTACTCTCACACCAGCCAAAATTTATAAAAACAATGACACAAGATGTTGATCTAGTGCTTTGCGGGCACACGCACGCAGGGCAAATTTTTCCTTTTCAAGCCCTTGTGCTTATCGATCAAGGCTATCTGCACGGGCTATACACGCATAATGACAAAATGCAAGTTTATGTTAGCTCGGGAGCCGGCTTTTGGGGTCCGCCTGTTAGAATATTTGCTCCAAGCGAGATCGCGGTTCTTGACTTAAAGCCCGACTTGTAGATCCTTAAGGCTTTGGTTTAAGAACGAAATGATAAAATAAAAAGCTTAAATTTAAATTCGGAGACGATAATGAACTTTGATAAGAATTTTTCCAAAATATTTGGCATAATAGGCGGCTTAAAGCTACCGAAATTTATACAAAATTTCATAAACAACCAATACGTTAAATTTTTTAACATCAACATGAGTGAATTTGAAAAACCTGAAAAATACAATAGCCTAAACGAGCTTTTCACGCGTTCACTGCTTTTGCCTCGTAAATTTGACGAAGACGAACAAATCTTCATAAGTCCTTGCGACGGCACATGTTTAAGCTCGGGAAGCACAAGCCAGGGCATGGCATTTAGCGTTAAAGGTATGAAATACAGCCTAAAAGAGCTTCTTGGAACAGCCATAAGCAACAAAGAGCTAAGTCTCCAGTATGACTTTGCAAACATCTACCTTAGCCCACGCGACTATCACCATTATCACGCTCCTTGTGATATGCAAATTTTATCAGCCACATATATCCCGGGTAAGCTTTATAGCGTGGCTAGAAGCTGGCTAAAAAAAGTAGACGAACTTTATGCCAAAAACGAACGCGTTGCCTTAAAATGCAAAATACGAGATAATAAAATTTTATGGCTTGTATTTGTAGGTGCACTAAATGTCGGCAAGATGAAATTTAGCTTTGATGAGCGTATACAAACAAATGCCAAGGCTGACTTTACACAAATTTACGGTTATGAAAATTTATATGTTAAAAAAGGCGAAAGGCTTGGAAATTTCGAGCTTGGTTCAACCATCTTGATTATTGGTGAAAAAGACGCAATAGAGTATAATTTATTTGAAGAAAAAGAGCTAAAATTTGGAGATAGTATAGGTATAATCAAGTAAATTAAAATATGTCGATTTAGATTGCAATACCGCTAAAAGCAAAGGCATAAAACGCAGATAAGTGATCTAAACGACATTCGTCTTAAAACCTAAAACCACAAAGCATTAAAAATTCAAACCAAATTCATAATCCAAAATTTAAAAGCACTATCGCACTAAAAACAAATCAAACAACCAAAACCAACAGTTTAAGCACTGACACAGACGATATAAAAAGCAGTTACAAAAGCTACAACAGAAGCTAAATAAGATAAGAAAACAAATAGCACAACTTGCACAGAAAAAGATAAAACATCAACACAAAAGCTTATATCTAAATGCAGCTCAATCAAATATAATAGCGCAGATCATAAACCTGCAGCCAAGCTTATAAAGGCATGAAAATTTAGCACGGCATAAAAGCAAGAAGCTGCCTTTATGCTCTTTGTTTTATACCAAAAATATCTTGTAAATTTTTACAAAAGTCCTCTAAAAAATATCCCATCGCACCATAAAATTTACTCTGCGCTTTAGCTTTTATATCTTGGCTTAGGGCCGTAGCATAAGGTAAGAAAAACCCGGTTAAAAACGCTTTTAAAATTTTCTCCGAGTTTTCGTTTAGTTCGTTTTTTAGCACAGCAGCGATAAAAACAAGCTGGTTTGATATACTATCTACTTCACCCATTTTAGGAGTAAAATTTATGCTTTTATAAAATTTAGCCAGATCCTCATCAGCTGCGTTAAAATAATATCGCGCCTTAAAATACGGCTCTAAAATAACAAAATCATCACAAAGCGCCGCGCTACTTTCATTTTGTAAAAATTCGCTATAAAGTGCCAATCCTGCACGAGAAGCCTGAGTATCATTTTGCACGAGCCAAGTTTTTGACTTTTTTATCTGCATAAACTGCGTTACATCTAAAATTTTGTTAAAATGATTAGCTAACGCGATAGCTAAAACACCATAAATTTCACCAACTCTCACATTTAACCTCTAAATTTTAAAAATCTAAGTCTAATTGAATTTAACACAACCGTAACCGAACTAAAACACATAGCTATGGCGCCGTATATTGGATTTAAAAGTAGTCCAAATACAGGATAAAGCACACCGGCAGCGATTGGGATACAAATGATATTATACACAAAAGCCCAAAATAAATTTTCTTTTATCGTTCTCATCGTGCTTTTACCAAGCTCTATAACATGCAAAACGCTTCTTAAGTCATTTTTAACAAGCACGATATCTCCTGCGCCTTTTGCTATATCAGAGCCGGAGTTCATCGCTATACCTACATCAGCTTGTTTTAGTGACGGGGAGTCGTTTATACCATCTCCGACAAAGATAACCCTGCCTTGTTTTCCAAGCTGTGATATAAGCTCAAATTTATCATTTGGAAGTGCATTTGCATAATACTCATCAACACCAAGTGCAAGGGCTGATGCACTAACCACACTCTCATTATCACCAGAGAGCATTACGGTTTTTATGCCGTGTTCTTTTAGCGTCGAGATAACATGCGCACTCTCGTCTCTTAGCTCATCGCCAAGAGTTATAAAGCCTACAAATTTTTGATCTATCGCAACAAGTATAATTCCGCTTCCGTCTTTTACGATCTCAGCCATCTCGGCTCTTTGCTGCGCATCTATCTTTATACCTTCATCTCTTAAAAGTTTTTCGTTGCCGACGATAACCGAATTTTCATCATCATAGTATGCCACACCGTGACCTACTATGGTTTTAAAATTTCCGGTAAGTTTTTTTATTTTGATATTATTCTGTTTTGCGTATTCAACTACAGCCTTTGAAATAAGGTGTTCGCTTAAATTTTCCACGCAAGCTACAAGAGATAGATGATGCTCGCTTAAAGAGTGCTTTTTAACGGCAATTTTACCCTTGCTAAGCGTTCCTGTTTTATCAAAAACAGCAAATTTTACATCTTTAATAATCTCTAATACTTCTGGATTTTTAATCAAAATTCCGCCCTTTGCACCACGTGCTAATGCAGATATTATCCCTATAGGAGTAGCAAGCCCAAGGGCGCAAGGACAAGAGATGATCAGCACGCAAATCGCATTTGAGATAGCGTAATCAAAATTTTTACCAACTAGATACCAAACTAAAAATGTAGCAATCGAGATCAAAATAACGCTTGGCACGAAAATATTTGCCACACGATCTACAAGTCTGGAAATAGGCATTTTTTTAGTACTTGCATCGCTTAAAAGAGCCACGATCTGCGAAAGAAGCGTTTGAGTATGTTTTTTGGCGGTTTTTATACTAAGATAACCGTTTGTATTTAACGTTCCAGCAAATACATTATCACCAACCGCCCTATAAACAGGCAAGCTCTCCCCTGTTAACATCGAGGTATCTATCTCGGCTCCGCCTTGCACGATAACGCCGTCACACGGGATGTTATATCCGCTTTTAACAACTACGATATCGCCGATATTTAGCTCATTTACATCAACTTGTATATTTTGACCGTCAGGTTTTATCACAAGTGCGGTTTTTGGTGAAATTTTAAGCAATGTTTTTAGATAATCCCCCGCTTTTGCCTTTGAACGCTCCTCTAAATACTTACCCAAAAGCACAAAAGAAATTATCATAGCAGATCCTGAAACATACATGTTTCTAAGATCGCTAGGTAGAAAGTCTGGAAATAAAAATACAAATAACGAATACAAAAATGCGCTTGCCGTGCCAAGTGCCACAAGGACGTTCATGTCGTAATTTTTATTTCTCACAGCACCCCAAGCATGGACGTAAAAGCTTCGTCCGCTAAAGCAAAGAACAAATAACGCAAGCAAGATCATGGCTAAATTTATAATAAAACTAGACTCGCCAAACATTTCAAGCACCATAATGACGGCGCTTATAACTATGGCTGCTATAAAACGGTCTCGCAAAGAGGCTATATGACGCTTTCGTTTTTGCTCAAATTCATCAGCGTCAAAAGCGATGTCATATCCTAATTTTTTTATCTTGTTTTCAAGCAAAGCCTGCACCTGGGCGTTTGATACTTCAAATTCACCCAAGCCATTTGCAAAATTTACCTTTGCAAAGCTTACTCCTTCGATCTTTTTAGCAACTCTCTCAATTGCATTTGAGCAATTTACGCAAGTCATTCCTGCTATATTTAGCTTAATTTTTTGCATTAAATTTCTTCTATAACATCAAATCCTAAATCGCTCATTTCCGATTTAAAATTTGCAACTTTTTCGTCTGAAATTTCAAGACTAACCACTCTAGGCTCAACGCTTAAATCAACTTCAATCACTCCAAAATCATCCTCTAGTGTATTTTTTATAGTATTTGCACAATTAGAACAATGAACGTTTTCAACTTTAAATTTTCTCATATTATCTCCTTAATCAAATGGTTGTACTCATGACCGTAAATCATCTTTTTCTTATTAAATTTAAAACCCAAGCTCTCATAAAACAGCAGTGTTTTTGGCTTATCTTCATCAACAATGAGTGAAATTTTACTAAAATTTCTCTCTTTTGCAACCTTGCAAACATATTCTATGAGCTTTGTGGCGATGCCCTGCCCTCTAAATTCTTTGCTAACGGCGATACTGTCGATATAAAACTCATCCTCTTCGCATTCGTCAGCAAGAGTAAATTTACTATTTTTATTGCTATAGTTTTTTAAAATTTGAGCATCCAGCGACTCTAAATCACCGCCAAAATACACGCAAATCGCACCTACGATTTCGTCTGAAATTTTAAAAACATAGACATTATTATAGCTTACTCTGTTTACTTCACTTTGAAAAAATTTAACTAAAATTTCATCGCAAAGCAAGTCATTGTCGGTCCCCGCAAGATAATAAGCGGCATCTTCCATAGCAAGCCTAAGTAAGGCTATACATCTGCTTGCTTCTTCTTTTTTGGCTTTAAAAATCATTCGCAAATTATAAGCTTTTTAGCTTAAATTTTTTGCAAACACCGCATAAATCTCACTCTTTTTAAGTAAGCCTTTTGTATAATATGGCTTTTTATTTTAAATATTCGCAAAGGAAACTTATGGGACGAGCATTTGAATACAGAAGAGCCGCCAAAGAAGCACGCTGGGATAAAATGAGCAAAGTTTTTCCAAAACTTGCCAAAGCTATCACTGTCGCAGCTAAAGAGGGCGGAATAGACCCTGATATGAACCCAAAACTTCGTGCGGCTATCTCTGCGGCAAAAGCCGAGAATATGCCAAAAGACAACATAGACGCTGCTATAAAACGCGCAAACGGAAAAGATAGCGCAGATATCAAAACTATATTTTACGACGGAAAAGCAGCACATGGAACACAAATCATCGTAGAGTGCGCTACGGATAACCCGACACGAACCGTGGCAAACGTCAAAGCGATATTTCACAAGAACGGAGGTGAAATTTTACCAAGCGGAAGTCTTAGTTTTATGTTTTCAAGAAAGAGCGTTTTTGAGCTTGAAAAACCTACCAAAGATATCGAAGAGCTTGAGCTTGAGTTGATTGATTTTGGGCTTGAAGAGATAGAACGTGAAGGTGAGTCACTTTATGTCTACGGCGACTATACAAGCTTTGGTACACTTAGCGAAGGTATAGAAAAGCTGGGGCTTGAAGTTAAAAAAGCAAGACTTGAATACATCCCTACATCAAGCATATCTTTAAACGAAGAAGAGATGTCTGAAGTAGAAAAACTTCTTGATAAGTTAGAAGATGATGATGACGTTCAAGCTGTTTATACAAATATAGAATAAATTTAAAAAGGAAAAATATGCGTTTTGACGAATTAAAAATTTACGAACCAAACATGGATGAATTAAGTAAGGCTAAATTTGCAATTTTAGACACAGACAAGGGAGAGATAAAACTTGAACTTTTTGCAGATGAAGCGCCTCAAACAGTGGCAAATTTTGTTGAGCTTATAAAAAGCGGCTTTTATAATGGGCTAAATTTCCACCGTGTTATACCAAATTTCGTTATCCAAGGCGGATGCCCTCACGGCACAGGCACCGGCGGTCCAAGCTGGAGAATAATATGCGAATGTGACGATCAAAATGTGCGCCATGAACGCGGAAGTCTTAGTATGGCTCATGCCGGACGTGATACGGGCGGAAGTCAATTTTTTATCTGCCACAGCGCACAGCCACACCTTGACGGCGTGCATACCGTGTTTGGCAAATGTGTAGACGATGAGAGCTTAAAAGTGCTTGATAGCATAAGAGCGGGAGATAAGATAAATTCGGCTAGCGTTAAAGAAAACCTCTAAAGGATAAGCCTTGACAACAACACAAGCAAAAAAACCTTTAGCGATCAGGCTAATGACAAATTTAGCCTTTTGGGTCGTAGTAGGTATCGTAGGCGGTATTTTAGTTGGCGTTTTTGCACCAGATCTTGGTGTGGCAAGTAAGCCTGGTATTGATTATTTTATCAAAGCTCTTAAAATTTTAATAGGTCCTATTATATTTTTAACGATAGTTTCTGGCATAGTCGGACTTGAGAGTTTAAAAGACCTAGGAAGTATAGGACTAAAAGCATTTATATACTTTGAAGTGGTAAGCACTCTAGCTTTGGCTTCAGGTATATTTTTTGGCGAAGTTTTACGACCTGGTCATGGCATGAATCTTGACTATACAACGCTTGATCCAAGTAGTGTCGATAAATACACTCACGTTGATCGCGATGTAGGCTCAATGTGGTCGATATTAAAAAGTGCTGTTCCAAGCGACCCGATAAGTCCGTTTATAAATTCAAACACTCTTCAAGTGCTTTTTATGGCTCTTGTTGTAGCGATCGTTCTTTCGTTTTTAAAGCATGACTATAAAAAAGCATGTCTAAGACCACTTGAATTCGTTCAGCATTATGTGCTTAAGCTACTTACTTGGCTTATGTTATTTAGCCCTGCGGCTGCATTTTCAGCAATGGCATATCTAATCGGCAAATTCGGCCTTAGCTCACTTTTTGGCATGATGGAGCTTCTTGCAGTAATGGCACTTGCTAGCTGCTTTTTTATATTTGTCATACTTGGCATTATCTGCTACTTTGCAAAAGTCAATGTCTTTAAATTTATGCGCTTTATATCAAAAGAGGTTTTGGTTGTATTTGCAACAAGCTCAAGCGAAACCGCTCTTGCACCGCTTATGCAAAAGCTAGAAGCTGCCGGTATCCACAGAGGCGCAGTAGGACTTATCATACCTACAGGATACTCTTTTAACTTAGATTGCACAAACATCTATCTAAGCTTAAGTATTATATTCCTAGCACAAGCCTTTAACATACCGTTAAGCTTCGAACATCTAATCAGCATACTTATCGTGCTAATGATAACAAGCAAAGGCGCGGTTGGTGTTACAGGTTCTGGATTTATCGTATTAGCAGGAACTCTAGCAGCTCTTCCTTCAACAGGTATCCCGGTTGTAACAGTTGCAGTCTTACTGGGAGTTGATAAATTTATGTCAGAAATGCGTGCCGTTGGAAACCTATGCGGCAATGCCGTAGGATGTCTGATCGTATCGATTTGGGATAAAAAGGTCGATATGGAAAAATTCAGATATGCTATCGATCATCCTGAAGAATTTCACTTTCATGCTTAAATTTAGGGCGATTATCCGCCCTAAATTCATCTAAAAACAAATTTGGGCTATGGTTTGGGTATAAAATTTATACCATAGCCGCTTAATTTAAAATATCTCTCTTTCAAGACCAAACTCGACACCGACTTTAGCAAGCTCAAGAGTAGCGTCTATAAATTTATAATCCCCATCCAAATAAGGTAAAAACATAGGAATTTCAGTGCATGCAGCGATATAAACATCTGCCTTAATCTCGCTTATTATTTGGTTAAATTTAGGCACAAATTCTTGCGTTTTACCGGCTTTTACTCCCTTATATATACAGTCCATAAGTCCGTCTTGTTGCTCTTTGCTAAAACCAACGCTATTTAAACCATATTCTTTAAGAATATTGTCGTAAACTCCGGCTTTCTTTGTTCCGCTAGTTGCTATAACAGCGATATCTTTTGCATTTGGATAGCGCTTCTTTACTGCATCTACGGCAACTTTTGCGATATGTAAAATTTTTACACCGGCTTCTTTTTCTACATCAGGAGCAAAGAAATGCGCCGTGTTGCAAGCCATAAGCATAGCCTCGCAACCCGCCTCCTTTAATCTTTTAGCACTCTGGACTAATTTAGCAAGAGGACTCACGCCCTCTCCCATTATAAATTTTGTTCTATCCTCGATCTGTGCGAAACTGTCTATGACTATATGTAGATGTTCCTGGTCACAAGTAGCCGGGGTTAGATCTATGATTTTTTTATATAAATCCGCCGTAGCAAGGGGTCCCATACCGCCTATTATACCTAGCTGTTTCATGAATTCCACACCTTTTCATTAAGTTCGTTTTCACTTTTTGCGATAACAACCGCGCCCATCATATCTCCAACTACGTTCATAGATGTTCTACCCATATCAAGTATAGCATCTATGCCAAGTATCATGCCGTAAGCGATAGCTACTACACTACCTGCCTCTACTTTTAATCCTACTGACTCAAGTACCATAAGTAGCATAATGGCTCCAGCTCCAGGTACTCCGGCTGTTCCTATAGAGGCCAAAACAGCTGTTAGAACAACGGTAAGCTGCTGTGATAAATCAAGCGGAGAACCGACCACGTTTGCTACAAATATCGCACAGACTCCAAGATATATCGTTGTTCCGTCCATATTTATAGTAGCACCAACAGGAAGAGTAAAGCCAAATATACTTCTTGGAACACCCATGCTTTTTTCTGCTGTTTCCATAGATACAGGTATCGTTGCACCCGATGAACGAGTAACAAATGCCGTAATCATCGGCGGTCTTACCTTTTTAAGAAAAGTCATAGGACTTAGTTTACAGAAAAAGCAAATAGCACAGTAAACAAGCACAATTTGCAATACCAAACCAATATAAACACTGATCGTTACATTAGCAAGCGGTCCAAACGCCTCCGCGCCATTTTTGGAAAATACGATGAAAATAAGAGCAAAAACACCTATCGGAGCATACTGCATAACCCAGCCAACAACTCTAAACATAACATCGCTCATACCTTCAAAAAAGGCATAAACCGTATCGGCAGCTTTTTTTATGTTCTCTTCTTTACTATCTCTACTAAATGCAAGAGCGATACCAAAAAATATACAAAAACAAATGATAGGCAAAACATCACCTTTTGCAATTGATCCAAATGGATTTGTAGGGATGATATTTAGTAAAATTTCAACAAGAGTAGGCGCTTTGGCTTCTTTTGCCACACCTGAAATATTAGCAAGTTCAAGCCCCTCTCCAGGAGATAAGACTACACCAACTAAAAGACCTATAATGATAGCGCATAGCGAGGTAAACATATAAAATACAATAACCTTTAAGCCGACCTTGCCAAGATGTGATGGCGCAATAGAACTAGTTCCTACTATAAGCGTGCAAACTATCACCGGCACCATTATCATTTTTAACAATCTAATAAATAGATCGCCAAATGGTGCTAAAAATTCAATCGCTCCATTTGCTTTTTGAAAAACAATACCAAAAATTGCACCCAAAATAAGACCTACCAGAATTCTAACAAGAAGGTTTGTTCTAAAATATAGGGAAAATATCCCGCCTTTGTTCTCACTCATATCAAGCTCCTAATTGTGATTTAGTTCATTATTATCTTACTCCCTAAAAGCAAAAATTTTTTTTAAATTTAAAAAAAATATACTATCTTGATATTTTTATTCAAAAAGTGTTTAAATTTTACCCATAATTAAAAAAGGTAAAAATTTATTTTAAGATGATTTTAAATTTTTGTGTGAAAATTAACAAAAGAAGAAGAGCGATGAGACTTGCTCATCGCTTAAAATATTAGTTTTTTGGACCTGCTTTTGCGTACTCGATACCCTCTTTAACATCTTCATAACGCTTAAAATTTGCCTCAAACATAGCAGCAAGCTTATCACGAGTTACACGGTATTCATCAGCATTTGCCCATGTATTTATAGGATTAAGAAGTTTTGTTTCAACGCCATCAAGTGCCTTTGGTATAGCTAGATTAAATTTATCAAAATTTTCAAATTCACACTTTGTTATACTTCCATCCAAGATAGCATTTATGCAAGCACGAGTAGCTTTTATGCTCATTCTCTTGCCTACACCGTATGCTCCGCCACTCCAGCCGGTATTTACAAGATAAACATTTACACCGTGCTTATCGATCTTTTCGCCAAGAAGTTTGGCATAAACGGTTGGATGCAAAGGCATGAAAGGCTCACCAAAACATGCGCTAAATGTAGCTACCGGCTCTGTTATACCACGCTCTGTTCCTGCTACTTTTGCAGTATAACCACTTAAGAAATAATACATTGCTTGTTCTTTTGTAAGCTTTGAAACAGGAGGTAGTACGCCAAATGCATCTGCAGTTAGGAAGATAATATTTTTAGGATGACCTGCGCTTAGACTTGGCTCATGGTTTTGGATATGTTCGATAGGATAGCTTACGCGAGTATTTTCTGTTTTACTACCATCTTTGTAATCAACAACGCCGTTTTCATCTGCTACAACATTTTCAAGCAGAGCATTACGTTTGATAGCGCCGTAAATTTCAGGTTCACTAGATGGGTCAAGGTTTATACACTTTGCATAACAGCCGCCCTCAAAGTTAAACACACCATCATCATCCCAGCCGTGCTCGTCATCTCCTATTAGCTTGCGGTGCGGATCGGTTGAAAGTGTTGTTTTGCCTGTTCCGCTTAGTCCAAAAAACAGTGCAGTATCTCCGTCTTTGCCGACATTTGCCGAACAGTGCATACTAAGCTTTCCTTCAAGCGGAAGCCAGTAATTCATCATGGAAAAAATTCCTTTTTTCATCTCGCCGCCATACCACGTTCCGCCGATAACAGCGATGTTTTCTTCGACATTAAATATAACAAAAACTTCGGAATTTAGTCCATCTTCTTTAAAGCTATCATTTACGCATTTACAAGCGTTAAAAACAACAAAATCAGGTTTAAAATTTTTAAGCTCTTGTTGGCTTGGACGGATAAACATATTTTTTACAAAATGAGCTTGCCATGCAACTTGAGTTACAAAGCGAACCGAGCGTTTTGATTTGGCACTTGCACCACAATAAGCATCTTGAACATAAAGGTCGCTTCCGCTCAATTGTTTTTTTGCTTTAGCTAAAAGCTTATCAAAAAGTTCTTTTGTGATAGGTTGGTTTATCTTACCCCATGCAATGTATTTTTGGCTTTCGTCTTGTTTTACGAAGTATTTATCTTTTGGACTTCTACCTGTAAAAATTCCAGTATCCACCATAAAAGTACCGTTGTCGCTTACTCTGCCTTCGCCGTTGCGCTTTTCGTGTTCAAAAAGCTCATCGTAGCTTATGTTGTGAAAAATTTCTTTCACACCGTTTAGTCCAAGCTTTGCAAGTTCACTGATCATAACATTTCCTTATAAATTTATTTAAATATGGATAAAAGCACACCGGCTGCGACCGCAGAGCCGATAACACCCGAAACATTTGGTCCCATAGCATGCATAAGCAAAATGTTAGTGCAATCTTCCTTAATACCCTCTTTATTAGCAACTCTAGCCGACATCGGAACAGCGCTAACACCGGCTGCACCTATAAGTGGATTTATCTTGTCTTTGCTAAATTTATTCATAATTTTAGCCATTATAATACCAGCTGCAGTTCCTATAGAAAATGCAACAAGACCTAGCATTAAAATACCTAGCGTGTTTGGTACAAGAAATTTTTCAGCGGCCAATTTAGAGCCAACAGAAAGTCCCAAAAATATCGTTACGATATTTATAAGAGCATTTTGCATGGTATCGCTCAAGCGCTGAACTACGCCACATTCACGCACCAAATTTCCAAAAGCAAGTGCACCGATAAGCGGAGTTGCATCAGGAAGCACAAGGACACAAAGCATCAAAATCGTAATAGGGAAGATGATCTTTTCACGCTTGCTTACCTCTCGCAACTGCACCATGCGAATTTTACGCTCTTCTTTTGTCGTAAGCGCTCTCATGATCGGTGGTTGTATAATCGGAACTAACGCCATATACGAGTATGCTGCAACGGCTATAGCTCCAAGCAAATCAGGCGCAAGTCTGGAAGCTAAAAATATCGCCGTAGGACCATCCGCTCCACCTATAATACCAATCGCAGCGGCATCCGCTAAAGAAAAATTAAAAATGGAAGTATGTTGGCTAAGAGCCAATGCGCCAATAAGTGTTGCAAAAATTCCAAACTGTGCCGCGCCTCCTAGCATAGCTGTTTTTGGATTAGCTAGAAGTGGTCCAAAGTCAGTCATCGCTCCGACACCCATGAAAATGATAAGAGGGAAAAGTCCGCTTTCTATACCAAAACCGTAAATAATACCCAAAAATCCGTTTGGACCAGCGATTTCGGCAATCGGGATATTTGCCAGTAGTCCACCAAATCCGATAGGAAGCAACAAAAGCGGCTCAAATCCCTTTTTAATCGCTAAATAAAAAAGCAAAAAGCAGACAAAAAACATTATGATCCTGCCCCAGCTTTGAGTAAATTTGCTTAACTCATGTCCCGAACTATCTTTTAGCCCATCGGTCGGATTTAAAAAAGCATTTATGCCGGTAGTCTTGTAAAAACCCCTAAAAAGATCGCCTATGCTTTTTTCTTTATACTCAACCTTTGGCGCACTAGGAGCGGCTTGAACAGTATCTGCATAACAAAATATCGATGCGAAAGTAACAAGCATCATATAAAGTAAAATTTTTTTCATAAATTTTACATCCTAGCTAAGACTTGTCCATTTTGGACATTTTGACCCTGTATCACTTCAATGACGCTTATTACTCCATCATTTGCAGCAGGAACTTCGATCTCCATCTTCATTGCTTCTAAAATAACAACAGCTTGTCCTTTTTTAACACTATCGCCTACTTTGACTAAAATTTTACTAACAGTACCTGGCAGGCTACTAAGTATCGCTTCTCCGGTTGAAGTTTTAGATGAAGTCTGGACTTGTGGCGCAGACACAGGAGTTATACTTTTTACCTCGACACCATCACTAAAGCCCTCTTTAACTTCGACATTATAGGTCGTGCCATTTACAACTACGCTGTATTTTCCATTATTTGAGCTTGCAACTTGATTTGAAGCAACCTCTTTTGTTTTTTGCATTTGACTTATCTTGCGAACATTAACCTTTGCTTCACCTTTTAAGAATGCGATACCTTTTTCTTTACAGGCGGCGGCTATAAATAAATTCTCATCATTTATTTCAATGCCCTCTTTAGTTAAAATTTCTCTTGTATGAGCCAAAGATTTACTTTCGTCACGATCTGCTATATCAAGCGCTTTTTGCGTGGTAGGTTCTAATTTTAATTGCTCGGCAGCTAATTTTACGACTTCACTGTCTGGAGCGCAAGGGGTTTTGCCGAAGTAACCAAGAACCATTTTGCCATACCCTTCGGCGATCTTTTTCCATTTTCCAAACATTACGTTATTAAATGCTTGCTGGAAATAAAACTGACTAACAGGCGTTACACTTGTGCCATACCCACCCTTTTCAACGACTTCGCGCATGGCGTCAATTACTTGAGGAAATTTATCAAGTATGTTATTATCACGCATCATTTGAGTGTTTGCCGTAAGTGCGCCGCCAGGCATAGGAGAAAATGGTATCAAAGGACTTACTTGCGTTGCCTCAGGCGGAGTGAAATAATCACTCAAGCAACCTTTTAACACATCTTCGTATTTTAAAATTTTCTCTACATCAAGACCGCCAAGATCATAATCCTTACCTTTAACAGCATGAAGCATAGTTAGGATATCAGGCTGAGATGTTCCGCCGCTAAGAGGCGCGGCAGCCAGGTCTATACCGTCAGCCCCTGCTTCAAGTGCAGCCAAGTAACATGACACGCTCACGCCAGCCGTCTCATGAGTATGAAGTCGCACATGAGTGCCTTCAGGCAGTAGTCTTCTAGCCATTTTTATGGTTTCGTATACTTTTTGGGGGCTACTTGTACCGCTTGCGTCTTTAAAGCAAACACTATCATAAGGTATGCCTGCATCTAAAATTTCACGCAAAATTCTCTCATAAAAAGCAACATCGTGAGCACCAACACAGTTTGGCGGTAGATCCATCATCGTAACGACGACTTCGTGTTTGAGTCCGTGATGAACTATCCTTTCGCCAGAGTATTTTAAATTTTCAACATCATTTAAGGCATCGAAATTTCGTATCGTAGTTGTGCCGTGTTTTTTAAACATTTTTGCGTGCAGGTCGATAAGCTCTCTACTTCCAGTGTCAAGCATAACGGTATTTACACCGCGTGCGAGTGTTTGTAAATTTGCATCTTTTCCCACGATAGATCTAAATTTATCCATCATCTCAAAGGCGTCTTCGTTTAGATAAAAATACAAACTTTGAAAACGTGCGCCTCCGCCAAATTCAAAGTGAGTTATGCCGGCATCTTTTGCAGCCTCAAGAGCCGGGAAAAAGTCATTCATAAGCACGCGTGCACCATAAACCGACTGAAAACCGTCACGAAAAGTCGTGTCCATAATGTCAATAAATTTCTTTGCCATTTTTTACCTTCTTGTGTTTTTCTTGTATTGATTTATAGCGGCGCCTATGACTGCCACCAACTCGTTATTGTTTATCGAAGTTTGATTTGGTTTGGATGGGGGTGGTAAAACATCAGGCATACTTGCAAAGCGTTCAAAAATTTTAGCCTGAACCTTAAGCACAAGAACCATTAGCATGAGAAATAAAAATACACTACTCATGCCAAGGATCATAAATCTAAAACCTTCAGCAACTAGATTTACTTGCATAAAAATTTCCTTTAAGATCTCAAATTTTCTAAAAATATATCAAAAAACAACTAAAAAAGAGTTTGTCTACACTAAAAATATATCAAAAAATTTAAAAGTGTAGCAATCAGAAAACGGCACCTTTAAAACCAAAAAGATGCCGTTTGTCTATCAGCTAAAAAACAACATATTTATCATAATAGCTAGCACGAAAATAGGCGATACGTATCTAACCAGAATATACCAAACATCAAACATAAAATCAGTCATATATGGGCTAAATAACGTATATAGCGCCTCTTTTTTGATAATATATCCGGCAAATATAGCCCCGCCTATACCACCAAGCGGAAGTAAAATTTTCTCAGCCGTAAAATCAAGGAAACTAAAGAAATCTTTGCCAAACACCATGTATTTGTCACCAACTCCTTCGATATTTGCAAATATACAAAGTATACCAAGAGCAAAAATTCCACCGCCAACGATAGCTAGCGACTTTGCACGACTTATATCAAATTCACGTATAAGGAAAAATACAAAAGGTTCAATGATAGATATCGCAGAGGTTAGTGCCGCAAAACTAAGCGCCGTAAAGAACATGATCGCAAGAATATTGCCCGTAAAGCCTAAATTTGCAAAGAGTGTAGGAAGCGACATAAATACCAGCCCAACACCTTGAGACGGTTCTGCATCAAATTCAAATACAAATGTAAATATCACAAGTCCTGCTATGATAGCTATGAGGATATTTATACCGACAACGCTTATTGTAGACCTAAATAAATTTGCATCATCAGAGAGTGAAGCCGAGTAAGTAATAATAACTGCCATACCTAACGACATAGTAAAAAATGCAAGTCCAAGTGCTGAAAAAAACGAAGCTAATGTTATTTTGCTAAAATCAGGAACAAGTAAAAACTGTGCAGCTTTTATAAATCCATCCATGGTGCATGAGTAAAATAACATAAATAAAAGCATCAAAAATAGAGCAGGCATCATCCATACACTTATCTTTTCTATACCGCTTTTAACACCGCGAGAAAGGATAAGCAAGCAAGTAGCAAACGCTAAAGCAAAAAATACAAACTGCCCCAACGAATCTTTTGTTAAAAACTCAAGAAAATAATCCTTAGAGCTTTCGATATTTTTAGGCAAAGATGTAAAAGAGAGCGTAAGATACTTAAATACCCAACCTATAATCACTAGATAATAACTAGCGATAACAGCCGCAGTAACCATAGTAAGACCGCCGACATAACCCCAGAATTTTTTGTTTTTAAACGCTAATTTTCTAAAGGCGTTTACACTATCACTTTCACTAAGCTTACCTATGCTTAATTCTGCTAAAAAAACCGGTATCGCTACTAAACAGCAGATCAAAATATAAAGCATAACAAAGGCTGAGCCACCATTTTCTCCTACGACATAAGGAAATTTCCATATCGCACCAAGTCCTACGGCAGAGCCTGCCACCGCAAGAACATAACCTATCCTACTAAACTGTTCTTTTTGCACTATAAAATTCCTTTCACTAAAACTATAAATACACACACGGGAGCAATGTATCGGACTAGAAAATACCAAATTTTAAAGACCCTTTCTCCCATATATGGTACAAATAATTTTTTTAATGTATTAACTTGCATGAAGTATCCGACAAAAATCGATATAACTATACCACCAAGCGGAAGCATGATGTTTGAGCTTAGATAATCAAGACAATCAAAAAAACTTTTATCAAAAAATTTGAGTATCTCCTTAACCTCGTTTATATTTGAAAGCGCACAAAGTACACCCAAAACATAAACTACGCTACCTACTATAAGAATTGATCTTACGCGACTTAAGCCAAAATTTCTATTTAGATAGAAGATGCATGGCTCCACCATCGAAATGGCAGATGTAAGTCCCGCAAAGACAAGTGTTATAAAAAACGTAAAACAAAGCACATTACCAAGCACTCCCAGCTTAGCAAAAAGTGTAGGAAGCGAGATAAAGGCAAGACCGACACCTTGAGACGGCTGGGCATCAAATTCAAACACAAAGGTAAACACGATCAGACCGATGATAATGCTGATTATGATATTTAAAAAAACTACATATAAAGAAGAGGTAAATAAATTTGTATTATCATCAAGACTTGAAGAGTATGTTAAAACCGCCCCTATACCGATGCACATGGTAAAAAACGCAAGCCCAAGCGCCATAAAAATACTATCTGAATTTATCTTAGAAAAGTCAGGGACAAGCAAAAACTCCGCCGCCTTATCAAATCCATTCATGCTTGTAGAATAAGCAAGCATTAATAAAAGTAGGACAAAGAGTATCGGTATAAGCCATAAATTTATACGCTCTATGCCACTTTTAATACCCTTTGTAAGTATAAAAAAGTAAGCAAAAAATGCTATGGAAAAATACAAAATTTGTTCCCAAGCGTTAGTTGAGATAAAATTTCCAAACAAATTTGTCGAAGTCTCAATATCGGCAGGTAGCTTTGAAAGCGCAACGACGCTATATCTTATGACCCAACCGATAATAAGCGTATAAAAAGAGGCGACAAATAAACCAGTGATCATAATAACGCCGGCAAATCCCCACTCTTTAGAATGAGAAAGGGCTAGCTTTTTAAATGCATTTACCGTATCGCTAAGTGAAATTTTACCCATAGCCATCTCGGCAAAAAATATACTAAGCCCAACGACAATGGCGAAAAACAGATATAATAAAACAAATGCCGAACCGCCGTTTATGCCTACTAGATAAGGAAATTTCCACGCATTTCCAAGCCCTATAGCTGCTCCGACGATAGATAAAATAAAGCCTATTTTGCTAAATTTTTCACTCATATCAACTGCCAAAAATTTGATAAAGCATGATAGCAATTATCGCAAGCGGAGTAATATAACGAAGTAAAAAATACCAAATTTCAAACACTTTCTCATTCATAAATGATCCAAAAAGTGTAAGTAAAGCCTCTTTTTTAAGCATAAATCCAACAAAAAAGCTAAATACAATGGCACCAAACGGCATTAAGACGTTTGAAGTAGCATAGTCAAGAAGGTCAAACATCGGTTTACCTAAAAATGTAAAACTCTCAGATGTCGGCTTATAGTAAGAAAATATACAAAATGCACCCAAGACGTATACGACCATACCGATATAAATCAAAGCATTTAGACGAGTTATTTTAAATTTATTTACAAGATAAAAGACAAATGGCTCTATCATGGAAACCGCACTTGTAACACCTGCAAACAAAAGTGATGTAAAAAATGCAACCGATAAGATGTTACCCACTATTCCAAGCTTTGCAAAAAGAGTCGTTAAAGATACAAAGATAAGTCCTGGTCCAGCCTGTGTAGTGTCTCCGCCGTAAGCAAAAACAAAGGTAAACACGACAAGCCCCATCATGATACCGATTAAGATATTTATAAATATGATAGAAAGCGTAGCTTTTACCAAATTTGTTCCGTCAGAGAGATTTGCAGCGTATGTAGGAACAGTGCAAACGCCCATGGATAGTGAAAAAAACGCAAGACCAAGAGCCATCAAGACTGTATCTGCAGTTATAGCACCAAAATTTGGAACAAATAAAAATTCAGCCGCTTTTAAAAATCCATCAGCCATTGAGAACGAATAAAACAGCATTAAAACTAGCAAAACAAAAAGTGTCGGCATCATCCATATATTTAGCTTTTCTATACCGCCCTTTATGCCTTTTGAAACTACAAAAAATACAATAAAAAACACGACACTAAAACAGATTAAAGCACTAAAGACATCGCCGCTTAAAAGCAGGCCAAATATCGCTCCGGCCTCTGACACATCTTTAGGAAGCGCAGTAAAGCTTATGTATATATAGTATAGGATCCAGCCGATAACAACCATATAAAACGAAGCTATCAAAACAGCCGTTATCATAAAAAACCCTGTAAGTGACCATGCTTTTTTGTGTTTTGGTGCTAATTTATACATGGAATTTACTATATCCGTCTCACCTAATTTTCCTATGCTCAATTCAGCCAAAAAAGCAACAAAAGCAACACCAAAGGTAAGAGCCAGATAAAGCACTATGAAGGCAGAGCCTCCGTTATTTCCAACCATAGTTGGAAATTTCCAAGCATTACCAAGTCCTACGGCAGAGCCTGCCATCGCCAAAACAAATCCTATTTTTGAAAACTTATCATTTAACATTTGTAGCCTATTTTAAATTTTTTTTAAATAAATCAAACGATACCATAAAAATCATAAAAAAACTTTTATTTTTGAATAACTTTAAGAAATTTTACACTGTTTTAAAAAGCTTATGTTTTTATTTGAAACACAGCATAAAACTTTAAGAAAATCAAAGCTTTATTTTTGTATCATACGACTTCAAAAGTCAAGTAGGGGACAGATCCGAAAGCTTTTAAAAATTTCACAAGGAGTTACGATGAAAAAAGTCGTATTTTTAATGTTAGCTCTTGCTGGTTTTGCATTTGGCGCAGACGGCGAGATGGTTAGATCTTATTCTGTTATCGCAGCCGGTATCGGTCTTGGTCTTGCTGCTCTTGGCGGCGCTATCGGTATGGGTAACACAGCTGCAGCAACTATTAGCGGTACAGCTAGAAACCCTGGCGTAGGTTCAAAACTTATGACCACAATGTTTATCGCACTTGCGATGATCGAAGCACAAGTTATTTACGCACTTGTTATTACACTTATCGTTCTTTACGCAAACCCAATGCTTGGCTAAGCGCTAGACGTTAAATTTAGCCCCATTCTTGGGGCTTTTGTTCTTTCTTAAAAATTATTTTTGCGATCATGGTGGAATTGGTAGACACGCTATCTTGAGGGGGTAGTGCCAGTAGGTGTGCGAGTTCGAGTCTCGCTGATCGCACCATACACTTAAATTTAAACCGTCTTACATATCTTATATAATTAGGCTCAACTGTTAAAAATATTTATTGACTTTGTGATTTATAAAATTTTATAAAAGAGGACAAAACGGCAAGAGTGCCGTTTTGCGTGGATTACATAAATACAGGGATATTTGTATGCTCTAGGAAAAATCTTGATGTTCCGCCAAGTACCATTTCCATTAAGCCATTTTCTCCGTGTCTTCCGGCTACTATAAGGTCGGCATTTGCTTCATTTGCCACCTTAAGAAGAGCTTCGCCCGGTATAGAAGTTGTATCTACGACATCAAAAGTAGCTTTTATGCCGTGAAGACCAAAATACTCTTCAAGCTTTTTAAGATTAATCTCCGCATTTTCTCCAAGGCTTGCCTTAGATGTTACGCAATGAACATTTTGGGCACGTTTTAAAAGATCTAGTGAACTAGTTAACGCACGTGAACTTTGTGGAGTAGCCGTCCAGCTTACAAGGATATTATTTGCACTAAATTCTTTTAAATTTCTTGGTATAGCTATCACGTTTTTGCCACTTTTTATAACAGCGGCTTCAAAAGTCCCGGTTATCTTACCATTTAAAGGAACGGCAGCAACAACCATATCACAAAATTTAGACTCTTGCTCTACTATCGCGCTACGCTTTCCTTGATGTGTTACGAAATTTGCAGTGCACATGCCATCTATTGACTTGTCACTGATTTTAATATCAAGCTCTTTGCAAATTCGTTTAAACATCGCTTCATTTTGCTCGTGTTCTTCTTTCATGTCCGCCTTTGCCGACTTTAAAAATTCCTCAAACAAAACTCCGCCTCTTAACGTCATTTTCATGTTATAAACAATGCTAGGATCAAGCTGGCAAGCCATGATCTCCATGTGTGAATGAAACCACTTTGTAACTTTTAAAGCACCATAAACGCGTTGCTCTATATCATCACCTGCGCCTATTGGAAATAAAATCTTTTTATACTTCATATCAGATCCTTTGTGAAATTTTACTCTGCTAAAGATAGCGAAATTTTATTACCTTTTTGTTCGCTAACTACAACCTCTACAACATCGCCTACTTTTAGTGGAGTTTTTATTTTAGATATATGTAAAAGCCCGTCTACACCATCTTTTAACTCAACAAAAACACCAAAATCGACAACATTTTTTACAGCACCTTGAAATTTATCTCCGATATTAAACGTAGGCTTTACTCTATCTTTATCACGGTCGCGTCCATGTGGTTTCTTAGAAAAACCTCTTGAGCTATCTTTTGACGTGATTTCTATAATATAATCTTTTGCCGCATCAACATTTCTCTTAGCGCCACCGGCTATTTTAACCTCACCTTTTTCTCTATCAAGATCAATTGATACTTCAAAGCGTTCGATTATCTCTTTTATGGTTTTGCCGGCTTGTCCGATGATATCTACTATCTTACCCGGATCAACACTAAAGAGCTCAAGCTTTGGCAAAATTTCTTCATTAACAACGATCGCATTGTCTGCTTCTTCCATTAAATTTAAGATATGCTCGCGACCGCGTTTTGCCTGTTCAAGCGCCTCTTTAAGAACTTCAAGGCTAATTCCGCCAAGTTTTATATCCATCTGAAGCGCAGTTATACCGTCACGACTTCCAGCGACCTTAAAGTCCATATCGCCATCATGGTCTTCAAGCCCCATAATATCGGTTAAAACAGCATGCTTGTCGCCTTCAAACACAAGGCCCATCGCAACTCCCGCAACCAACTTTTGCGTGTCTACACCGGCTGCACGAAGCGCCAAAGAGCCACCACAAACACTTGCCATAGAGCTTGAGCCGTTACTTTCTAAAATTTCAGAAACAACACGCATTGTATATGGAGAATTTACATCTATGCTTGGAGTTAGTGCACGTTTTGCAAGGTTACCGTGTCCTAGTTCACGTCTGCCCGGTGCCTTAAGAGGGCTTGCTTCGCCAACGCTAAATCCAGGGAAGTTATAGTTAAACATAAATTTTTCTACAAGAGCTGTTTTTTCTGTTAAGATATCATACATCTGTGCATCGCTGTCAGTTCCTAGCGTAGCAACAACCAAGGCTTGTGTCTGACCGCGAGTAAACAAACATGAGCCATGTGCATTTGGCAGGACATTTGTTTCAATGCTTATTGGACGAACCTCGTCAAGTCTTCTGCCGTCAGCACGAATTCCTTCGTTGATGATTTGTTCGCGGACGATTTTTTTCTTAAATTTACCAAGAACATTTGAGATAACGCCCTCTTCCCATCCTTCTTGCTGGGCTATTTCGTCGCTTAAAATTTGCTTGGCTATCTTTGTAAGCTCGCTTGCACGCTCGCTTTTTGCCATTTGGTTGATAGCATTTTTAACATCGTTTTTATAAAATTTATCGATATAAACAGCTATGTTTTCATTTTCTATTTCAGGTTTTAGCTCAAGGACTGCGTCATCTTTTTTATGTTCTTTAAATGCCTCTTCGTAGGCATTGCTCGCGCGAAGTATCGCCTTAGCCGCAAAGTCTATCGCCTCGACCATTTTATCTTCACTAAATTCATTCATGCTTTGTTTGTCGATAATGTTATCTTCAAGGCTAGGACTCATTATCGGATCAATAGCCGCGATAGGTATTATCTGTGCGCTTTGTTGAGGGAGGCTTCTCATCTCTATCATCAAAAGCTCATCTTTTGTACCGGCTACGTAAAGATCAAGCGCGCTCTCTTTTAATTTAGAATTGCTTGGATTTATGACAAATTCATCATCTATATATCCAACCCTAACACCGCAAACAGGACGATTAACCGGTATATCACTTAGATAAAGTGCAACCGAAGCCGCATTAAGTCCTACAACTTGCAAATCAACCTCTGGATCTGCAGATAGCACCATAACAACTATTTGTGTAGGATAGGCGTAGCCTTTAGGAAAAAGTGGTCTTAAAGAGCGGTCAATAATACGCGCTGTTAATGTTTCAAAATCACCCGGCTTAGTTTCACGCTTTACATAACCACCAGGTATCCTTCCTGCGGCGTAAGCTTTTTCTATATATTGGACGGTAAGCGGTAAAAAGTCCTCGCTAACTTGCGTATCTTCCCTAGCTACCGTAGCCAAGACAACCGTGTTTTTAACACGTAGTAAAACCGCCCCAGCTGCTTGTTTTGCAACTTTATTTAGGTCAAAAATTTCAACCTGATTATTTACTTCTATACTATATTGCATTATTTTTCTCTCCTTGTTGTTTTTGTAACGGTAAATAGTAAGGACTCTCTTCTAAAATAGACATTATACTTTCACTTGTTACGGCTATCTTTTTAGCATAATAACTATCCACATCTATAAAGTCGGCTATTTTATTTATCATATAAATTTCATCTACTAAATCATTTAAGCTAGCAGCCACATCGGTTGCTATGACGGGTGTGGCATACGCGATTGATTTTACTTTTAAGCCCATTAAAGTCTTTATGCAAACTGATGCGGTAAGCCCTGTTTCGCAGCCTTCATCTATAAGCAAGATATTTCTATCTTTTAGCTTGCCAAGTAAATTTCCTTTTCTATACTTGTATACGTTTTTTAAAATTTTCTCTTCGTATTTTCTATGTGCTTCGCCGTATACAAAGTCATAACTTATATTAAAAGCTCTTATCAAGGCATCATCTAAAACGATATCTTCGGTTTCGCTTACTATGCCTATGCTACACTCCGGGTTATTTGGCGCAAATATCTGTTCGCTAAACAGCATCTCGTAGCTAAGCCCCAGACCTTTGCATATAAAATCCGTCAGTAAAACAGAATCAAGCGACATACAAACCATTATGGTCTTTCTGTCGACAAGCTCCTTTTTTGGCAAAATTTCAAGTAGTTTCGCCGCCGCATCGAGCTGGTCTTTAAATTTATCTATATTTTCAGCCATTAGTTGCTTCCGGTGCTAGGGTCAGACTCTACTGAGAAATCATAATTAATACCGCCCATAGGGTAAAAATTTACAGTGAATAAAAAGCCGTTTACTTTTCTTGTGGCTGAACCATCGGTTGTAGTTACAGGCTCTATGTCTTTTTTGTATATAAGACCGTAGTTCCAACATTTTCTATGATGTAGCACGCCAACACTCCATGTCTTCGTATAATCCCGCTCAAGGTCATATTGCCAAGTGCCTGTTATTTTATACTGACGAGGTAAATTTATAGATGTAGAGCTAGTTAAATAGCTGTCTTTATCAGAATTTCCTTTTTTTAACATAGTATGCATAATGCTCGCACCAAATCTATCATTTGAGTATCTTGCTCCGCTTTGAAGCTTTTTAAAATCATTATCTACGTGAGAATACTCAAGCTTGTTGTAAAAAGATAAATTTTTATTCGGATATAGTGCGATGGTATTTTTTAAATTTCCATACTCGTCTTCGCCGGTATAGTATCCTTGAGAAATGGTATGCCTTATAATTTTTCTGCCTTCTGAGTTGTAAAAATACTGAGTCGCATATGCTAAAAATTCATCTTTTGTTTTTTCTTGTGCTAAGAAATTTTCGTATTGGTTTTTAAGCCCTGCATATACGGTATCCGAGTAAATATACTCATCACTTAGATCACCCCTATTGTAGCCCTTTTTGATATACTCGACACCAAAATTTATAGCATGAAAGAAGTCATCATAAGGCTTAGCAAGGTCTGTGTGAAGCGCTAGTCTGTGATAATTATTTACATAAATATCGCTCTTGTCCTCGCTTAAATCAATCGCAGAGATTGCTTTTCTATTATAATCTATACGGCTTGCATAGAAATTTTCATAAAAAGAAAATGTCGCAGCTTCGTCAAATACCGGCAAGTGAAATGAAACAGGAACATTTAATTCATACTGAGTCGCCGTTACACCGATATGACGGTCGTATCTATGCGACTGAACATCAACAGAGTAAAGCAAATTTGGCAACACTAAAGTGTCGGTAAATTTATGATACTGAAGACTTGGTAGCTCTTGAAGGGTGGTTTTGTTTTCATATCTGCTACCTACTTTTTCAGTATCTATATAATACTTCGCGTAAGCTCCCAAAAAGTGCTTTTCATTTGCTATAAAATAGTTAAATTTAGAAGTCACCAACGAGTCAAAGTCGTCTTCTCTTCCCTTTAAATTTAAATAGTCTATGTCATTTAAATCAGTAGCATTTATCCACAAACCCTCTTGTAAAGGTGCGTCAGTTAGGTATTTTACAAGCTTATCGCGCTCATACTCAAAGCTAATACCTTTGTGAGTTTTGTTTTTTAGACTTAGCTCTTTTGTGTTTTTATTTGCCTCTCTTTCGCGGTAACTCTCACGGTCTCTAAAGGCTCCAAAGCTAAACTCTCCTCTTGAATCAGGCGAATCAACAAACCTAAACGAGCCATAAAGTCCGGCACCTCTTTTGGTGCGTATTTGCGGGTCAAGTTGCAAGTCCCACTCGTTATACGGGGCAAAATAAACAGGCTGTTTAAAATAAACCCCCTCGCCTGCACTATATCCCATATCAGGCGGCAAAAGTCCAGTTCTTCTAGTAGTATCTGTTGGAAATCCAAAATACGGAAGGTAAAACACCGGAGTATCGCCGACAAATGGTAGATCGACGGTAAAAACCGGGTTAAACATATGCAAAAATTTGCTTTCTTTATTTAACATGGCAGAGCTTGAAGATATACTCCAGTCCGGATCTTGCACATTACAACTTGATACTAAAGCTCTTTTTGTGCGGTAATACTCATCATCAGAGCTACTTTCGTCGCTCTTCATCCAGACTTCCATCTCTTTATCCATCATAAAAAGCGCTTCAAAACTACTTTCGTTGTTTTTTAGATTTATCTTTGCATAACTTGAGCGTGAAATTTCTCCAGCACCTTTCATCATGTTTACATTGCCAAAGAGTTCTATTATGGAATTATTTTGATCATAAATAGCACGGTCAGCCGTAACAAGGTATGTTTGAGAGTAGACAACAACGTTTTTTTTGGCAGTTATTACACCGGCTTCTTGGCTTACGTTATCGGCTAAAAGCTGGACATTTTGGATATCGGCAAAAGAATTTAAGCAGCAAGCTAATGTAAGCGGTAAAACTTTACGCAACATTTACTACGACCGTCTTTGCTAACTTATCATGCCATGTTTGACGAGCCGAGTTGCCAAATGCCCATACAAATCCAAGATAAAAAGACATCTCGCCAAACACTCTCATAGCCGCCCTTGAAAGACTAGCCGCCAAATTTGGCTTATCAAGGACATCAACATCTATGCAAATTATTTTCATCATGATTTTACCGATACTGGCACCATAATACCAAGTAAAAAATGTCTGGTATATTATCTTTAAAACCACCATCTGAAAGACAAGCGCCGAGGCCAATAAAACCGTCTCTTCATATGTAGTCACTTGCGCAAATTTATCCCAGTAAATCACCATAAACAAAATGCTTATAAGCACCTCATCTATGCAAAACGCATAAATTCGTCTTGTAAAACTTGCCAAAGAGATATTTTCTCGTTCAAGCTTTTGGGTTATCGTATCTGTGCTCATCTAAGAGCCTGCCAAGCTATATCTTTGCGGTATTGCATGCCTTTAAATTCTACATTTTTACAAAGTTCATATGCTCTTTCTTGCGCATTTTTTATACTATCTCCAAGACCTACACAGACCAAAACACGTCCACCGCTAGCATAAATTTCACCATCTTTTTCACTAACTCCTGCATAAACTAAATGTGAATTTTCAGGAATTTGCTTAACGCTTATCTTTGCTTTTGGTGAATTTTTATAAGGGTAATTTTCGCTTGATATCACAACACCGACAGCACATTGTGCTTTTAGCTTAACCGCTTCAAGCTTACCATTTGCCGCATTTAGTAAAATTTCACTCAAGTTTCCGTCTATTAAAGGCATTAACACTTCGCACTCAGGATCGCCAAATCTCACATTAAATTCAAGCACATAAGGCTCATCGCCAACCACCATAACACCTACAAAGAGCACTCCGCAAAAAGGCGCGCCCTCATTTTGCATACCTTTTAAAGTCGGTTTTACAACCTCATCCTCAAGACGTTTTATCAAATTTGCACCAGCCAATGGACTTGGGGCATATGCACCCATTCCGCCGGTATTTGGACCTTTGTCGTTATCAAGAAGACGCTTATGATCTTGAGCTACAGGCAAGCTTACAAAATTTTTTCCATCGCAAATAGCAAAAAAGCTTAATTCAAATCCGTCCAAATACTCCTCGACGACAACTCGTTTTCCAGCATCGCCAAAGCTATCTCCGCTAAGCATATCACTAACTGCATCTTTTGCCTCATTGTGGGTTTGAGCGATAATAACGCCTTTACCCGCACATAGTCCATCAGCCTTAATGACAACAGGAAGCCCTAATGTGTCTATAAATTTAAATGCCTCTTCCTTGTTGTCCGTGTTTAGGTACTGCGCGGTTTTTATATTATTTTTAGCCAAAAAGTCCTTCATATATGCCTTACTACCCTCAAGTCTAGCCGCGGCCCTACTTGGTCCAAATACAGCCAGCCCATGTGCTTTAAACACATCTACTACGCCGGCACTAAGCGGAGCTTCAGGCCCTACTATGGTGAGGTCTATGGCATTATCTATGGCAAATTTGGCCAGTTGTTCAAAATCAGACATTAAGATATTTTCGCCGATTTTTGTAGTTGCGCCGTTACCGGGAGCAAAATAGATCTTTTCAACATTTGTTTCACTTTGTAGTTTTAAACCGATGGCGTATTCTCTGCCACCGTTGCCAATGATAAGGATTTTCATGTCTTCTCCGTTTTAAAAACCCGAGTGAGCGTCGCATAAAAGAGTGGCCCAAAATCAAGCCAATCTTGCAAATAGATGACTGACAAACGGTTGCAACTTCTCGCACCCAATGTGCTCAAACGAAGCCACATCACAAGACAACCATACATCTTCGCTAATACAATAGTGTTGGACCCCGTTAAAATGCTTACTCGCTTCACTCAGGCTTAGAAATTATATAAAAAATTTACTTAAACTAACGTTTTGGCTATATTAATACATTCATTTACGCTTTGAAGCTGTGATATTTTTAAATTTTTAGCAAATTTAAGCTCGTTTGCGGTAGTTTTGCCGATAGCAACCGCCTTATAACTCTCGTCAAAGCCAAAATTTTTGATAAAATTTATAACAGCAGATGGAGCGGTAAAGATTATCACGCTACCGTTTGGCGGTCTCTGCTCATCCCTTAACGGCTTGTATAAATTTTCATAAGCTATGATCTGATCTATGCTAACGCCATCGTTTTTTAAAATTTCAAAGATATTTGAAGCGGTGGTTTTGGCTCTTAAAAAAACAACTTTTTTTGCAGCCAAAAACGGCAAAATTTCATGCGCAAATTCATTTCCGTGAGCATTTTTGGCAGTATAAATTTTATTAAAGCCAAACTCCATCGCGGCCTTACTTGTCGCCTTACCTATGGAGTAAATTTGCAAATTTTCAACTGGTAAAATTTCATTAAATTTTAAAGCATTTATGCTGTTTTTTGAAGTTATAATAAGAGCGTCGTAATTATTTAAATTTACATCAAATTTTAAAAAAGAAATTTCGTTTAAAACAAGTGTTTTAACACCTTCAAATTTTAAATCAGAACCGACTAGATAGATCATTTTCATCCTTTTGTCGGCTAATTTTAACGTATTTATTTAAATTTCTATAAATTTAGCTATCTTGCCTTTAAATATCCAAATTTATTTACCATCACGAACGATATAAGCACACCTAAAAAACACAAGCATATCACTATAGTCGTGCTGACAAATATATCTCCAAGCCCAACAAGTGGCGAAACTATACCACCTAGGAAAAACGGGCAAAAACCAAGCATAGCAGATGCCGAGCCCGCATACTCTCTGCCACAATTCATCGCAAGTGCCGAAGATGTCGGCAGTAAAAAGCCCGTAAAAAACATCTGGACAAAAAAGCAAGACACCACAAACCAAACATCAAGTCTTAACCCAAAAACCACGCTAAGATACACGCATGAAACAAAAAGTCCTATAACTCCGACATAAAGAGAGCGCCTTTCTTTAAGCTTGCTTGAGATACCGGCACCAACGCTTAAAGCAAAGCCGTTTGCACCAAAACAAAGTGCATACTCAACTTCACTAAGACCAAATACCTCTTGTAGTATAAACGCACTTGAAGCGATATACGCAAACATTCCGCCAAGCGCAAATGTTAAAATCGCAACAAAAAGCATAAATTTTTTATAAAGTATTATCTTTTTATAAATACCGTATGTCTCAAGCAACGGTACACTCATGCGACAATGCGAAGCAAGGCTCTCTTTGAAGTTAAAATTTGCGACAAAAAGCACAATACCTATCACGCTAAGCACGACAAAAATCCCGCGCCAGTCTGTAACTTTAAGCAGAAACGATCCGCCGATAGGAGAAAGAATGGGTGCTAGCGAATTTATAACCATCATGAGTGAGAAAAATTTAGTCATCTCATGACCGCTGTAAAGATCACCTACTACCGCACGAGCGATAACTACGCTGCCCGCACTTGAGAGTCCTTGGATAACCCTCATAAAGATAAACATCTCGATACTTGCGGTAAAAAATATACAAATCGTGCTTATAGTATAGATGATAAGCGATATCGTAAGAGGCAGTTTTCGTCCGAATTTATCACTTATAGGGCCGATTAACAACTGTCCGATCGCAAGTCCTGCCATACTTGTGGTAAGGGTGAGTTGCGTAAGCGAGGTTGAGACGTTAAACCAATGCGAGATAGACGGAAGTGCTGGAAGATAAAGGTCGATGACAAATGGTCCAAATGCGGAAAGTGCACCCAAAAAGAGCAATAAAAATATTTTTGAATTATGTTTGCGTTTCATGATTTCCTCAAATTTTAAAGGGGCGATTATACTATTTCAAACTAAATTTAAATGAAATTTGGATTTCACTTATTTAGTATAACCGCATACTCTTTTATAAGTCTTTCGAGGCTAAATTTGGCATTTCTAGGGCTTGTCGAAGGAAGAGGCGTGACGTTTTTGCCCGTTGCTTGTAAAATTTCGTCTTTTAAAAATTTGTTGCAAATTTCATAAGCTTTACCGCCGTTTGCATAAACTTGCCTGATCTTTGCCGTATCAAAAATCGGCCTTAAATTTACAGGAATTATCCGCCTCATATCAGCGTCACTTGAACCCTTTATCTCGCACATCAAAGCGGCGTCATAAAGGGCGATCTTATGTTTTAGCAAAAACTCTATCTTGCCATTTGTCTCTTTTGGAATTTGCTCGTTAAAAAGTGAAGCAAGAACTTTATAAAAGCGATTTTGAGGATGTGAATAATAAAATCCGGCCTCACGTGAGATAACTGACGGAAATGAGCCGAGTATTAAAATTTGCGAATTTTTATCGAAAATCGGCTCAAAAGGATGAGTATAACTAGCGCTTTTCACTTCGCTTGCTCTTTTTAGCGCTTAATGTAAAGCTCTCGTCTATGAGGTCAAAAACTTGTTCTTTTGAGATATCGCTGTTTAAATTTATGCTTACCCAGTGCTTTTTACTCATATGATACGCCGGGATTATACGAATTTGATCGTGCAAAAGATAAGCAAGAGATGGATCGCACTTTAAATTTAAAAGTTCGACTTCGCCTTTAAATTTCTGCCTTGCCTCATCGCTAAAATCAAGACTTTTAGCATCTGCCGATAGTATGATAGCAAACCATTTTTGGTTGTCCTTATGTCTAAAAACATTTATTTTAGGGTATTTTTCAAACACCCTTTCGCCCTTTATATCAAATTTATCTTTTATGTAGCTTGCGATACTTTCTTTTAGACTCATACTTTTCCCCTTTAAGATAATCACAAAATGTATTTTACCTCAAATTTATTTTAATCCCTTGTAACGATCAAAAGCATCTTAAATTTATCCATCACCTTTAGTCCATGTGGAACTTTACCGGGCATCACGATACTATCGCCCTCTTTTATGTTAAATTTCTCATCACCTATGGTAAGATCAAGCTCTCCGTCAAGCGCAACCAAAAGTGCGTCTCCTGGTGCTGCATGCGTAGAAAGTTGTGTATTTGCACCAAAACTCATCAAAGTCACAGTTGCTTTATCGTTTTTAACAAGAGTTTTACTTACCACCTTGCCATCTTGATATCCTACCGCTTGGACTAGGCTAAATACAGCCGCCTTATCTAAATGCTCTATCATTACATTCTCCTTAAAAGTTATCAAAATCAATTTACTCTGCTTTTTTGCAACAAATTTACGCCAAACACCATTTTCTATAAGACAGCTCTCGCCCGTTTTTAGCATAACTTCCCGAGTGTCATAGGTAAGCAAAATTTCACCGTGCACTACCCATGCAAGGCAGTCTGAAAAAAGCTTTTCTTTATCGATCTCCTCGCCTTCATCAAGAGCGTAGATATCTGTGTGTAAAATTTTATTTATAAATAATCTTTGACTAACTATGCTAGCATGCTCCATCAAGATATCATTGGTGAAATTATAAATTTTTGCCATTTTTATCCTTTTTATTTATTTCGGATAATTATAGTATGATTTAAAAATGTTTTTATAGATGTAGGTCAAGGGTTAAGGGAGTATATAAAATATTAATGATTATTTTCTTTATATTGGCTCAAATTTATATCATTTTTACCAAATTCTTTCTTCTAATTCCTTTTGATAAATTTTATATAATTCAATAAAAATATTATCGATCAATAATAAAATAGAAAACCATAAAAAATAATTTCTTGCATGCTCATCTTGATTCTTCAGCACAGTCAAATCTGGTAAATTTTGCTGGTAAGATAGTGTATTGTGTGCGATTCTGTTTCTTTGACTGTATAACAACTCGTATTTATTTTGAATTATATTTTCCACTAAATTATTTTTATTGTTTAAATATTGATTTTCTTTTATAATATCACTTTTAGAAAAATTTTCAAAAGAGCATTGGTCCCATATTGCTAAATTTGTATTTTCAAAAACGCTCTTTACAAATTGAAACGAACCCTCTTTTACTCTTTTTTTAATATCTGCATTATCAAAAAGATTTAAATCTTTTATTTGCTTACATAGTGATTTGTATATATCATTCTTTGCCTTATATGTTGAGCACTCTCCTAGTTGAAATTTATTACTTAAGAAATCTCTTCTAAATTCAAAGTCGTTGGTTGCGATTTCCCATATTACGCATTTCATTTTTTGTTCTTGATAACCTGTCATTTTTAGAAAAGTAGACTGCATTATATAGTCGCATAGCGGGTATGTTTCCACACCTGCGCCTATACCTGAACTGGCAATAATAGTCTCTTTTAAAACAACCGACATTGATGTTAAAATAAAATCATCATGCTTGCTCATATGTTACATCCCTTATAGCATATTTGCTGTATATCTCTATGGAACTGCCGATCCTTGATTTAAGATATTTAATTGCGCTTGGATTTTTTTTATGTAAATACACATTTTTAAACTTTGAAATTTCTTGATTTAACTCGCCAAGCAACTCATCTTTCTTTTCAAGTTCTATTTTAAATTTTTTAAACATAATAAAATAGATCAACCCAAACAACTTAACGTCCATATCAATAATTGATTCATATTTTGCAAATAAACCAAGCTCAGATAAAGTTTTTTCTATACTATTAAATGCAAATTCATGATTTGTATCTTTAAAAATATCATAATATGACACAAATAAATTAGACGTATTTTCTCCCACTAAAGAATAAATATACTCTTCATAATATTTTTCCATTTTTCTAGCAAATCCTTTAGCTAGACCATCTTGACTGCCATTTTTTTGATATTGAGACAACAAGGCAAGATATCTTACAAAATCCATCTTGGCATCATTGACAAATATTTTGTTGACAAATTCAGGCTTAAAATATTTTGTCAAATCTTTGTTTAAGTAATACAACGCAGATCTACTTTCTTGAGGCAATAATGTTTCACCCTGCATATTTATATTTCTAAATACTTTGGAATAAAAATTTTGTTGTTGTTTTTGGTCGTTTGTATTAGGAACTAGATATGAAAAACCTAAGAAATTATTATTAAAAAAATCATCATCAACCTCATAATCTATATTTGCATAATTACCGTCAATTATATTATTTTTAATTTCGTTCTTCTCTCTTCCTTTTTTGACAAGACTATTAAAATTCCACTCTAAAATATTATCCATAAGCCCTTCGTCTATAGGATTATCATCTTCGTCCGCAAAGCCAATTTGCTCCTTGCTAGCAAAAGATTTTTTGTCGGGAAACAATCCAAGATATGCCAGCAATATACTTGTTAGGCGTTGCTGTCCATCCAAAATTAAATTAACATTTTTTCCATCTTCTTCAAAACTTCCTATCGTTATAGGCGGAATAAATTGTTTTTCTTTAAAAGCTTTTATAAGTTCTTTTGTTTTTTCTTGTTTCCAAACAAAATATCTCTGGTATTCTGGCAAAATAATATTTCTTTTTAAAATTAAATTTATCCAATGCTTTAATGAATACTCACCGTAATAAATTTTATTATCCACAATCTTTCCTTTGTTTAAAGATTACAATTACTTATTTGACTTGTTATTACAATCTTATCTTAATATTTGTCTTTTTTGCAATGGGTTATAGAAAATAGATTTTCATCAATTATATATTTTTAAACATTCGATGTATAATTTTGTTTATGGCATTGGTTTTAACGATGGCTTGCATCAATAGCACATGCCACTAAAAACCACTTTTAAAATTTTTAATAAATTTATGTAATTTTATATTTTATTTTAAAACAACCAGGATTGCACTGTATTATTTTTACAAATAACACAATTTAACCCTAGTTGCTTAAATGCTTTTTATTTAATAATAGCTTATTCCCACTCGATCGTTGCAGGTGGTTTTGAGCTTATATCATAAACTACGCGGTTTATTCCCTCAACCTCGTTAATTATACGACGTGATACATTTTCAAGCAGGTCATAAGGAAGTCTTGAAAAGCTTGCCGTCATGCCATCACTAGCATCTACCACACGGATACAAACAGCGTTTTCATAAGTGCGGTTATCACCCATTACGCCTACGGAATTTACATTTAAAAGCACGCAAAATGCTTGCCATGTTTTGTTATACCAGCCTGTGCTTTTTAGCTCATCGCGAAGTATCACATCGGCTTTACGAAGAAGCTCCAAGCTAGGCACATTTACTTCACCCATTATGCGTATAGCAAGTCCTGGTCCCGGGAACGGATGACGGAAGACAAGATCGCGAGAAAGTCCTAGCTCAAGGCCAAGCTGTCTAACCTCATCTTTAAAAATTTCACGTAACGGCTCGATAAGCTCAAATTTCATCCAGTCAGGCAAACCACCGACATTATGATGACTTTTTATCGTTTTACTAGTACCAACAACCGAACTCTCGATGATGTCGGTGTAAAGTGTGCCTTGTGCTAGGTATTTTACATTTGTGTGCTTTTTGGCTTCAGCGTCAAACACCTCGATAAACGTCTCGCCGATTATTTTACGTTTCTTCTCAGGATCGGTAACTCCTGCTAAACGACTTAAAAACATTTCACTCGCATCAATAACTATCAAATCAACGCCTAGACGAGTTCTAAATGTAGCCTCAACTTGCTCACGCTCATTTGTGCGAAGTAGACCGTTATCAACAAAAACAACTATTAAATTATCTTTTATACAATGTGCCAAAAGTGCCGCTACGACAGAGCTATCAACACCACCGCTAACTGCACAAAGTACCTTGTCATCGCCTACTTTAGCCTTTATACGCTCCATTTGCATTTTAGCAAAGCTTCCCATATTCCAAGTGCTTTCACAACCACAAATATGCTTAGCAAAATTCTTTAAAATTTGAGAGCCAAACTCGCTGTGCTGGACCTCCGGGTGAAACTGCATGGCATAAAATTTACGCACATCATCGCCAAACACACAAAACGGTGAATTTTCGCTAGTCGCCAAAGGCTCAAACCCTTGCGGTAAATTTTCAACTATATCAGAGTGGCTCATCCATGCTATTTGAGAATTTGGAGTATCGGCAAACAAAACATGCTCTTTTACTACATTTAGCTCTGCCTTACCATACTCTTTTTTATTTGCCGCAGCAACCTTTGCTCCGAAGTTATGAGCTAGAAGTTGCATGCCGTAGCAAATTCCAAGTATCGGAAGACCTAAGCTAAAAACTCCCTCATCGCAAAAATAAGCATCGGCCGCATATACACTTGCAGGACCTCCACTTAATATTATACCTTTTGGCTCTTTTGCCTTTATATCGTCAAGCTTGGCGTTAAACGGTAAAATTTCCGTATAAACACCCTGCTCTCTTAAACGACGAGCGATTAGCTGAGTATACTGCGAGCCAAAATCCAAAACAATAATGTCAGATGTTTTCATTAATAAATCCCTAAAATTTCAAACTGGACATACCAAATAGCGATCGAAACAACATATCCGACAACTATTTTCCATGCCTGGCTCATATGTGCGCCAAATGTGTAAATGCCTTTTAGTTTTCCCATTACGCCTACACCGGCAGCAGATCCAAAGCTTATCATAGAGCCACCGATACCTGCTGTTAACGTAACAAGCAACCACTGATCTAGACCCATACTAGGGTTTGATTTAAGAACTGCAGACATTACCGGAACATTATCAACGATAGCCGAAACGAAACCGACCGCGATGTTGATCGCGCTAAGACCGAATACATCATAAAGTTTGATAAGATAATCCAAGAAACCAAGGAAGTGAAGCGCGCCGACGGCTGAAAGGATACCAAAGAAAAATATCAACGTATCATTTTCTATCTTTGACATAAAGTGAAATAAGCTTATAGGCTCTTCGGTTTTATTTACTTTCTTAAAGATGTATGTGTAAATTCCTAAAAGTGACATACCAAACATCATGCCAAACATCGCAGGAAGATGGAAAAGCTGGTGTCCAAGAACCGCCGAAACTATCGTAAACACACCAAGATATATGATAACTTTACCACCCTTTTTAATTGAAAATTTAGGCTCGTTCTCAGGGTCAAAGTGCGGGCTTCCTTCCGGAACGCTCTTAACAAGCAAAAGAGCGGTAACAAGCCAACCGATGATAGAAGCCGGAAATAAAAACAAGAAATCCACAAAAGGAGCTTTACCTGCAGCCCAAACCATAAGCGTAGTAATATCGCCAAACGGGCTCCAAGCACCGCCGGCATTAGCCGCTACAACGATATTTATAGCGCCTGCAACCAAAAATGGCTTATTGGTTCTATCTATCGTCAAAAGAACAGTTGAAAGGATAAGCGCAGTAGTTAGGTTATCGGCAACCGGGCTTAAGAAAAATGCAATAACACCTGTTAGCCAAAATAATTTTTTATACGTGTAACCTTTTGAAACAAGGTTGTATTTAAGGGTATTAAATACGTCTCTGTCGATAAGTGCTTCTATATAAGTCATCGCAACTGTTAAGAAAAATACAATCTGCGCGATCTCTAAGATAAGGTGATTTACTTCGTTATTTAACGGATGGACATCCATGCCATGGATAACCATGTAGATGCCAATTAGCATAAACATAAACGTACCTATAAAAAGCGCGGGTTTTGCTTTATTTACGTGGTATTTTTCCTCGGCGGCGATAAAATAATAACCGACGACGAATATAATTAAGCAAAGTATTCCGACCCATGTCGTGCTAAGGTCGATGTGCTCCGCACCGGCTGACTCTGCACCGCTTGCAAATAGCGAACAAAGCATCAGCAACATTAATGAAAGAATTTTCATAAATTTCTCCTATTTTTGGTTTTAAAAACGATGTATTTTACTTAAAACTACATAAAATTTATTTAAATTTTATTTAAAGGTTTGAGTTTTGCTCTCTTTCACAGGCTTATCTCCATAAAACGGATCCGCCTTGTAACCGCACCCCATTAGGAAACTTAAAATAAAAAATGATAAAATCGTCTTATGAAAGATGCTAAAAATTTGATTGAACATATCTATAAAAATCCTCTATATAAAAATTTACACAAAGCCAATGACTGCAGAGAGCTAGTCTTGCTTATGAGTAAAACGTATCAAAGTTTAATAGCCTTTTGCTACCTAAAACACACCACACTTTACTTTGCTCTTAAACATCCTCTAGCCCTGCAAGAACTTAGGCGAGATAGTAGTATAAATATGATAAAAGGCTTATTAAAAGCGCATTCAAGCATCAAAAAAGAGAGCAACTTAGGCTCAGTAGAGGATATAAAATTTTTTGTTACAAAAAGTCTTAGATTTTTGCAGCCAACACAAAACGAGTTAAAAATTTTATGCCCAAAAAGCAAAGGAAAATTTGCAAATTTAGCCAAAGATGAAAAAATACACGCCAAATTTGAAGAGATAAGAGCTATTTTGCAAGCTAGAAACGATAAATTTAATGCTAATTGACGAGATAAAAACTCTACCAAACGAACCTGGCGTCTATCAGTATTTTGATAGTGCAAACCGCCTTTTATACGTAGGCAAGGCTAAAATTTTGAAAAATCGTGTCAGAAGCTACTTTAGCTTTTCTAACGGACTTTTGCCAAGCCCAAAAGTAAGCCCGCGCATACATAAGATGTTAAGCGAAACCGTCCACCTTGAATACATCGTAACGTCAAGCGAAGCTGACGCATTAATCCTTGAAAACTCCTTTATCAAGCAACTTAAGCCAAAATATAACATCTTGTTAAGAGACGACAAGACTTACCCTTATATATTTATAAATTTAAATGATGATTTTCCTAGGTTTGAGATAACACGAAAGATAGTAAAAGGTTCAAATATACGCTATTTTGGACCATATTTCAGTGGAGCTAGAGAACTACTTGACGCTATTTACTTAAATTTTGCTCTTGTGCAAAAAAAGTCATGCCTTAAAAGCAAAAAGGCGTGTTTGTTTTATCAACTGGGTCGCTGTAAAGCACCTTGCGAGGCTAAAATTTCAGCAAGCGACTATGCTTTAATCGTAAAGGAAGCCATGCATGCTTTGCAAAATCCAAATTTGCTCATTGAGCGCCTATCAAAAGTCATGTTAAGCTATGCGCAAACCCAAAACTACGAACAAGCCGCAGCTGTTAGAGATCAGATAGAGACGCTAAAAAACATGCAGATAAAAGTCGAAGTCGATCTTGCCAAGCTTGAAGACTTTGAAGCTTACGCAGTAGTTGCTTCGCACTCTTTGCTTTGTGCGATTAGATTTAGTGTTCAAAACGGTAAGATAAACGGAGTAAAAACATCTATCGCAAATGCAAAAGATAGCGATGAAAGCACGATAAACGAAGCTTATAAACACATTATCCTTGAAAGCTTCGCGCCTGATCAACCATTTATAAGCACTAAAATTTATACCCTTGATGAATTTGAAGATGCAGCGCTGGTTGAGAAAATTTTAAACGAGAGGCACTCTACTAGGAAATTTAGCATACAAACGCCAAAAATCGGCGAAAAACGTAAAATTTGCGAGATCGCCGCCAAAAATGCCCACATAAGCATAGAAAAATATCTTAAAACAACACAAAGCGAGCTACTTGAAGAGATCGCAAACTACTTTGAACTTAGCACGACACCTTATGTTATCGAAGCTTTTGATAACTCACATTTATTTGGAGAGGCAACAGTTGGTGCTATGGTGCGTTATGAAAACGGTGAATGGACAAAACAAAACTACCGCCACATGCATTTAAGTGCTAAAAACGACTACGACCAGATGAAAGAGAGCCTAAGTGCTCGAGCGCTTAGATTTGACAAACTTTCCCCGCCCGATCTTTGGGTGCTTGACGGCGGAGAGGCTATACTTAATCTAGCTTGCGAAATTTTAGCAAGTAGTGGGACAAATATCGACGTTATCGCCATTTCAAAAGAAAAAATAGACGCAAAAGCATACCGCGCAAAAGGCTCGGCAAAAGATAAAATTTATACATTAAAAGGCAAATTTAGCCTTGGCACAGATGATAAAAAACTACAATTTTTCCAAAAGCTACGCGATGAAAGCCACCGTTTTGTTATAAATTTCCACCGTAAAACAAAACAAAAACAAGACATGCAAAACTCAAAACTCGCACAAGCCGGGATTTCGGCGGGACAGATTGTGAAGTTATTAAATTTTTATGGAAGTTTCGATAAAATCTATACGGCAAATTTGGACGAAATAGCAAACGTTACAAATAAAAGCGTTGCGAGAAAGATCGACAGCCTTAGGCAATCCGAAACATAAAGGAAGCTTGTGATACTCTATGATAGTTCTTATAAAATTTTCGGCATGGGCGATAAAAGCCTTAGAATTTTACATTACGACAGTTTTGATGACTTTATGGCTAGAAACAGCGATCTTGACGATATTTGTGAAAACTATAAAAAAGAAGACAACTTAAGCTTTGTTCAAGATATCCTAAAGTCCCCAAAAAGCACAAAAGCAATTACTTTACGCACCAAAGACAATAAAAAAATAGAAGCAACCGCCAAGGTTTTACAGCTAAGCCTTGCTAGCGGCGAGAGTATGTATGAGGTTGTTTTACTTTTAGACGAGGACTTACTTCCGGTTGCTAATACAACATACGACGACGAACTTCCTGCACTTAGACTTCCTGTTTTTAGATACCTAAGCATGAACGAACAAAGTAAAATTTCAAACACCATGCTTGATGATACTTGGTTTGAAAGAACGAGCAAATTTCTAAACATCAGCCATGAAGAATTCGCCTCATACCTAAATGTCTTGGTAAAAGGGATAAATAAAAACAGCATAGCTTTGCATAACGCCTTGATGTCGCACGACACGACGCATGTAGCAAAGATAATCTCCATACTAAAAGAACCTGCCGTAAATTTACACGTAACACCTCTTGTTAAAATTTACGAGTCGGTTCAAAATGACAATGCAATAGACCTCGGTGCGTTTATACTAAATATCCGCAACAGCCTAAAAAGCCTAAATAGACTAATAAGAAAATACGGTAGAAAAGTATAATATGAAATTTTTTAAAGACTACACACTTTTGATCTCGATTGTAGTAGCGATAATGTTTAGCGCCTACACAAGTTACGAATACATGCAAAAAGCCACCATCTCAAACGAGCTAATCTCAAACATCAAAAAGCAAACCCTGCTTAAACAGATGACTCAAACCCTCATACAAGAACGTAGAAGTGCATTAAATTTTATAAATAATCCAACCCCTAAAAACGAAGAAGACTTTAATAACCTACACGCAAAAAGTAAAAAAATCACCGATGAAATTTCAAAACTTTTTGAAGACATGCCAGAATACAAAGCCGATCTCATACAAAATATAAAATTTCTAAGAGAAAACATACAAGATGCTAAGCAAAAGTATTCGACTGCGTTTTTATACTTTTTTCAACGCATAAATAGCTCAATGATAGAGAGTTACTTAACAGCTCAAAATTCAGACATCAACTTGGACTTAAAAATTTATATCACGATCTTAAATAAAATTTACTCAAATTTAGGGCTCATAAACGAATCCCGCAGTTATATTTCCGAAGCACTGTCAAACCACCAAATCGTAACGCAAGAAAATATCATGAGATGGCTAAATGATGAAATTTTAGAGCAATCCCAAATCAACCTCTTGCCACAAAACGAAGTAAAAGCCCAGATAGAAAAGCTTATAAACAGTAAGCAAACCATAGATATGCTAAGTGAATTTTCAGATCTATATCTTAACATCGTATCATCTAAAGCGCATGAAATTTCATCTGATGATATAAAAAAGATAGATCAATTCGAATACTATAAATTTAGTATCTTGCTTGAGTTTTCAGATCTTGTCGAAAACAAGCTGATACGTGATGCAAGTATATTTTACTCCCAGGCGCACTCTAAATTTATAGCATTTTTAGCACTTACCGGCTTTTTGGTGTATTCGGTGATTGTGCTGTTTGCTAGGTTAAGACTACTTAATGAACTAAACGAGGATCTATCTTACATAAAAGAATATATGATAAAGAAAGATATCACCCCAGAAGCCGTGCTAAAAGAGCTAGTAGCAACCCATAGAAACCTGTCTGATAAGTATAACCGTAACAAGATGTTTAACGGGATAAAAAATATATATCTAAACAAACTTATAAAAACACATAAAAACAAACATAAACAAAATGCCCAAAGTATAGCATTTTTAAAGAGGTCGTTCCTGTCTGCAGATAAAACAAAAGCCATAAATACCCTTGATGAAAACACAACTTTGACATATGCAAATTTTGAAAATATCAAAAATATCCTTGATATAGAGTCAAGTGATTTTGTCCTTAACAACGAGGAATTTGATCCGCAAATTTTGTTTAAAAATATCCTTGAGAGCAAGATGGGTGATGTTAGAGATAAAAAGATAAATTTTATAACTTTTATCGATCCGAAACTTGACAAATACCTAGTCGGAGATGATAATAAGATCAAAATTATCACTTCAAACATCATCTCAAGTGCCATATCACAATGTAACCAATACGCAAATATCACAGTCGAAATAAAAACCCTCCCTCAAGAGCTAGGAAGCGAGTTTGTAAATTTAAGCGTAAGTGTGCAAAATGACGCCAACACCTTAACCCAGTCACAGATACACACTCTTTTAAACTCAGATGCAAATTTGCAAAACTACCAAGAGGATACGGAGTTTTGGATAGCAGTTGCAAATATGTATCTTGAGCTTATGAATAGTAAAATTTTTATAAATGCCGCCAATGCCACCGGTGGCATAGGTAACGAATTTAGATATACGATAAAGCTTAGGACCACCGACAAACCTGACATCCCTAAGTATAATAAAAATTTACAAGTGTGTTTTGTAAATGACATAAATGCAAAATACAATAGCTTTTTTACCCAGATTTTAAAAGATTTTGGCATAGACTTTCAAACGGTGTCAAATTTATCAAGGATAAACGACCCTAAAAAATACAACATGATCCTCATGCGCGAAGACAAAGAGATACAAACAAATATCAAAAATTTATCGATGGTAAAAGATCCGCTTACTCCAATCGGTATTTTAAGCAAATTAAAGCATGATTATTTGGTGCATTACGCGCAAGATTTTAGCCTAAATAGACCTCAAGTGCTTATATATGACAACAACTCTATCGTCTTAAATATGTGTGCTACGGCATTTGAAACTTACGGCGTTGATATTGTGCTAAAAAACAACTATGAAGCCATGCTTGAAATGACTAAAAATATCTACTTTGATATCATTTTTATAACAGCGCAACTTCACGGCGATATAACCGCCACAATGAAAGAGTATGATAGATTTAAAGCACTAACTATAAACGCCCAAACTCCGGTTATCGGCATGCTTTCAAACACGAGTTCCGCATCAGAAAAAGACATCGAAAGTCTATTTGACGCTCACATCAAAAAGCCGTTTAATACAGAAAACTTAAAGATGCTTTTATACAAATTTATACCGAATTTTAAAAATTTCGTAAAAAAAGAGAATGATCTTGCAAAAAATAAGGAAATTTTACTTTGCAAAAAGTCACCTATCGAAAATAAAATTTTTGTAAGAACACTTGAGGAATTTAACGACAAGCTAACTGTTGCAAGCAGCTTTGACGAGGTAGTGCAACATCTAAGAGATAAGATATATGGTCTTGTTTTGGTTGATGAAGAGATAGAGGGATTTAACATAGAAACATTATCAAATTTTATGGAAACGGCTATTGAAGAGCATAAAATAGACGCAAAGCTATTTGTATTTAGCAACAAAAAGATACAAAAGCAAAAAAGCAAATCATACATAAAAGAGTTCTCGCCACACATCGGCAAAATTCAGCTTGCAAACGCTATCAGGCAAGAGTTAGGGCATGGACCAAGAGGAGCTGTAGGCACTCACCTATAAAATACTACTTGCTTGTTAATAAAACAAGCAAGTGAATTCTTAGCCAGGTTTAAGACTTTTTAAACCAGCTTTTTATCTTATCAAAGACGCTGTCGTTGTCGTGTATCGCGGTGCCACTTTTTATATCAAAGCTTTCTTGGAGTTTCGTAAGCAGTTCTGTTTGCTCATCGGTTAATTTTTGTGGATTTTGTATCGAAATTTGAACTATCAAGCGACCGACACGCTTTGAATTTACATTTTTTACACCCTCGTTTTCAAATATAAACTGCTGTTTGTCTTTTGCTCCGACAGGTAGTTTTAGCTCTGTTTTGCCACGAAGTGTAGGTATCGTTATGCTTTCTCCGAGTATCGCTTGGGTAAAAAACACAGGAAAATCAACATAAATATCATCATTATGTCTAATAAAATAATCATCCTCAGCCACATTTATATTTACATAAAGATCCCCGCTCTCGCCTCTTGAACTTATGTTTCCTTTACCGGAAACCCTCATTCTCATGCCGCTATCAACACCCTCCGGAATGCTTATCTTTATAGTTTTTGACTCTTCTTTAAAGCCGTTTCCATTACAACTAGGGCATTTTTCGCTGATAGTTTGACCGCTACCATGGCAGTAAGGACACTCTTGAACAAGACTCATAAAGCCTCTGTTTTGAGAAATTCTTCCCGTTCCTCTACAATACTGGCATGTATGGGTTTTGCCATCTTTGCTTCCGGTTGATTTACACTCGTCACAAGGGACTTTAATCTTGTAACTTATCTCTTTTTCGCAACCAAAAACAGCCTCATGAAATTTTATATCTATAGGTACTTCAAGATCAACCGAGTATTTATCGGTATTTCTACGACGTGTCCTTGAAGAACCAAAGTCGCCAAAAAACGAGCTAAAGATATCTGATATATCAAAGTCGGCACCAAAACCTCCTCCAAAACCACTCGATCCATTTAAGCCATCTTTGCCGTATCTATCGTAAATTTCACGCTTTTTTTCATCGCTTAAGACTTGATAGGCTTCATTAACTAACTTAAATTTATCTTCAGCTTCTTTATCTCCGGCATTTCTGTCCGGGTGGTATTTTAAAGCAAGTTTTCTGTAAGCTTTTTTTATCTCATCCGCATTTGCGCTCTGAGAAATTTCTAATATTTCATAATAACTAACTTCCACAACATTTCCTAAATTTATTATTAAAATCCGTTATTCTATCTAATATTTTATAAAATTTAGAAATAAATTTATCTTTTTTGCGTATAATCATACAAATTTTTAACACAAGGATACAATAATGGTTAATGTTTTAATGATTGAAGACGATCCGGAATTTGCACAAATTCTCTCTGAGTATCTTGATAATTTTAATATAAAAGTAACAAATTTCGAAGATCCGTATTTAGGTCTTAGTGCCGGTATCAAAAATTTCGACCTACTTATACTTGACCTTACTTTGCCTGGCATAGACGGACTTGAAGTATGTAAAGAGATCAGACAAAAATATGACATACCTATCATCATAAGCTCTGCTCGCTCCGACATAAGCGATAAGGTTGTAGGACTTCAAATAGGTGCTGACGACTATCTGCCAAAGCCATACGATCCAAAAGAGATGTATGCTCGCATAACAAGTCTTATCCGTAGATACAAAAAAACAAACGAGGTTCAAGAAGAAGTTATAGACAGTGCATTTAGAGTAGATGAAAAACGTCATGAAATTTACTTTAACAATGAAGCTTTAACACTAACTCCTGCTGAGTATGAGATACTAAACTATCTTATCAAACAACACAGCTTTTCAGTATCTCGCGAGCAACTTGTCTATAACTGCAAGAGCCTAAAAGATAAGGACTCAAAAAGCTTAGACGTTATCATAGGTCGTCTTAGAACAAAAATAGGTGATAGCTCAAAATCACCTAAACATATATTTTCAGTTCGCGGCATAGGATATAAACTCATCGGATGAAATACTCTATCACCACGAAAATTACGATAATATTTGCCATCGCGTTTTCGCTGATGTGTTTGCTGTTTTTAACTTTTGCAAACATTCAGCGAGACAACGCCGTGGACAAACTTCGAAGCAAACAAGTAAGTGCCATAAGTTATCTTTTAACGCTTTACGAAAGAGCTAATCCACCAAAAGATCTGGAGCACTACTTTAAAAATTTCGGGCTTGAATACGTCGGTAATAAAAATTTAGCAAACGCAGTTGTGGATAACGGAGAGCATATCTTTGCAAGACATACCCCGCTAGGACTTGTGCAATCCATACTTTATAAAAACGACCTTTATTTGCTTATTAAAAACCCATCCTTTCAGCTACTACTTGAAAGCAACGACGTAAGGCATGTAAATGACCCGCTTTGGATGGGATTTTTTGTTATTTCCGCATTGCTTATATCACTTTATGTGTCGGTACTAAAAAGTCTTTTACCGCTTAAAAAGTTAAGTAAAGACATAAGAAGATTTGCCGCTGGAAACATGGACACGGTTATCTGCCCTCTACCTAACGCAAAAGCCCAAGATGAAATATCGCAAGTCGCGCTTGAATTTGATAACGCAGTTTGCAAGATAAGAGAGCTCATACGCTCAAGACAGTTGTTTTTGCGAGCTATAATGCACGAGTTAAAAACACCCATAGGCAAGGGTCGCATAGTCTCTGAAATGGTGTCAAACGATACGCAAAAATCACGCCTCATAAATGTCTTTGAGCGCCTTGAAATGCTAATTAATGAATTTAGCAAAGTCGAGCAACTTCTATCAAAAAGCTACGCACTAAACTATCAAGAGTGTCATTTTTCACTGATACTCGAACAAGTCGAAGACATGCTTATGCTTGATAAATTTCACGAAAAAGTAACTTGCGAGATAAAAGAGGATATGCTTTTAAGGGTTGATTTCCAGCTGTTTTCTCTTGCGATCAAAAATTTAATAGACAATGCCCTAAAATACGCCAACGACAAAAAGGCTATCGTGATATGCGAAAGCAACAGAATAACTGTTAAAAATTTAGGCAACCCTCTAGCTCACCCGATAGAACACTACATGCAAGCCTTCGTAAGAGGCGATAAAAACACCAGTGCAGGCATGGGTCTTGGACTTTACATCATAGAGCAAATTTGTCAAATGCAAAAATTTGAATTAAACTATGCATACGAAGATGGCTATCACTGCTTTAAAATTTCTCCATCTACCACTAAAAAATAATCACAATGAAAAAAGACTTAGAGAAATTTAACGAATTAGTAGAGGCGTTTAACAAGCTGCCAGGTATAGGCAAGAAGTCGGCTACTAGATTTGCTTATTTTGTAAGCTTGCAAGATACATTTGGCGGACTAAAGCTGGCCCAATGCATAGAAGATGCGGTTAGATTTATCAAGCGTTGCGAAAGATGTGGAGGACTTAGCGAGAATGAAATTTGCGATATCTGTGCCGATACGACAAGAGATAGTAGTCTATTAACTATAGTTGAAAGCCCAAAAGACATTTTAACCTTTGAACAAAACGGCATATACGATGGATTTTACTTCGTAATGGAAGAAGTAAATGAAGAGGTTATAAACAAGCTAAAAAAAACAATAACCATAAACCAAACAACCGAAGTCATCTTTGCATTTACTCCTGGACTAAATTCCGATGCGCTTATGATCTATATAGAAGACAAGATAAAAAACCCGGACATCAAATTTAGCAAACTAGCCCAAGGTGTTCCTACCGGAGTAAGCCTTGAAAATGTCGATATGCTATCACTTTTAAAAGCATTTGAAAGCAGAACAAAAACTTGATATTTTATTTATTTTAGGATAGATTAAAAACCCTTCAAGCCGATAAAACAGCTTGAAGGGTGTAAATTTATATCTTTTGAGATAGATAATAATCAATCTGGTCGCGTCTTAGAATTCTTAAAAAGTTTGTGCTTCCCTCAACTCCAGTCGGATGTCCCGCAGTTACCAAATACCCCTTTTCATGATCCACAAAACCACCTTCTACTGCTTTTTGTATAGTGTCAGCCAAAAGATCACCAAGTTTATTTTTAGCAACAACAAGCGCAGGAGTTATACCCCAAGATAAGGTTAGCGAATGCGCCGTAGCTTCATCGTGGGCTACTGCATAGATGTCGATATTTGGGCGATTTCTAGCAAGTTTTATGGCTGATTTACCAGACGATGTTATAGATATAATACCATCTAGCTTTAACCTAACGGCAAGAGCGGCTGCACTTGAAGAGACTACATCAGTTTCATCCATAAACTCAAATTCATCAAATTTATTATACGGATATATACTCTGTGTTTGCACGATTGTATTGCTCATCGCCTCAACGACGGCAACAGGATTTTTGCCTATCGCACTCTCCTCGCTTAACATAACAGCGTCCGTTCCGTCCAAAACGGCATTTGCAACGTCACTTATCTCTGCACGCGTAGCGGTTTCATGTTCTGCCATACTTAACATCATTTGTGTTGCAGTGATGACAGGCTTGCTAGCTGCATTTGCTTTTTTGATTATAAGTTTTTGTATAGTAGGCACACGGTAGTATGGGACTTCTATACCAAGATCGCCTCTTGCCACCATGATACCGTCACTTTCTTTGATGATCTCGTCTATATTTTCAACAGCGTCAAATTTCTCTATCTTAGAAAGTACACTCGCTTTTGAGCCAAATCCTCTTAAAATTTCTTTTGCTTTTCGCACATCATCTGCATTTTGAACAAAACTAATCGCAACAAAACTCACCCCACACTTAGCACCAAATTCCATATCACTTCGATCTTTTAGAGTTATAACCTCTATACCTATTTTGGTATTTGGGAAATTTACGCCCTTGTTTGAGCTTAAAGTGCCGTCGTTTTCTATCCTAGTTTGGACAACTTTTGCACTTGCTTCAACAACCTTTGCACGGATGTTGCCATCATAAAGGTAGACGTATTCGTCAGGTTTTAACATTGCCAAAATTTGAGGTTGATTTAGGCAAGTTTTATAGTGATTTTCATCAACTTTAACACCCAAAATTTCATCAGCATATATATCAAGCCTATCGCCAGTTTTTAGCTCAAATGGCACCTCAAGCTTGCCAATACGGACTTTTGGACCGCAGATATCTTGTAAAATTCCTATACGAATATTAAGCTTTTTCTCTACTTCACGAATTTTGTCGATGTTTGATTTATGGTATTCGTGTGTTCCGTGGCTAAAATTTAAGCGAAAGACATTTACGCCTGCTTTCACCATCTCTTCCATCACGGATATGTCGTCGCTTGCAGGCCCTAAGGTGGCTACGATTTTTGTCTTTTTTATCATTTTTATACCTTTTTTGATTTTGATGATTATATCACATTAAGAGGTTAGTTTAAAGACGAAAAACCTCACGCATTGATTTTTCTATCTTTGTCTCGTCCAAACTTGAGTCATAAAATAAATTCAACGCAAAAACAGCTTGAAAAAGCAACATATCCGCACCATTTTTACATGTAAGGTTATGCTGTTGAGCTAAATTTAAAAACGGGGTTGCTCTATTATATATCACGTCAAATGCAAAATTTGAACCTTTTATCACAGGAAGTAAAATTTCAACCGGAGCACATAAAATATCGTCTTTTAAACCTGCAGAAGTTGAATTTATAACAAGGTCATAACCTTTTGGTCTAAATTCATCCCAGCTAAAGCAGTTAAAATTTTGACTTAAATCTTGAATACGCTCTTTGCTTCGGTTTAAAATTTCAACCTCAACTCCGTTGTTTTGTAAAACATACGCAAGCGCCTTTGCTGTGCCACCGGCTCCTATTATAAGAGCTGTTTTAATATCGCCAAACGGCGCAATAGCTCGCATAAAGCCCAAAGTATCGGTGTTATAGGCATAAATTTTATCATTTTTTAAAACCAATGTATTTGCCGAGCCTGCACAAGTGGCAGTCGGCGAAGCAACATCGGCTAAATTTAAAGCATGCTCTTTATGAGGAACCGTGACATTTGCCCCATCAAGCTTTAAGGAGCGAAATTTAGACATTAACTCGCTTCCATCTTTTAGTAAAACACGAGTATAAAGCGCATCAAGACCCAAATCCCCCAAGGCTTTATTGTGAAGCCTTGGAGAGATAGAGTGAGCGACAGGATCTCCGAAAAGTGCGAAGGTTTGCATTACTTTGCCTTATATACAAATGCGTCTTTGTTTACATCTTTCCTAATATCAGCAAGTGCGTTTTTAAGCTCGTTTGCCCCAAAAGGACCGACGATAACTTTAGTTAACTCTCCAACTTTTACAGTTTGGTATTTATAGCCTTTGGCTTGCAATTTTTTAAGATAGTCCGCATTTGGATTATACTTAAGTCCTGCAAAAACTTGCACATAAGAGCCTCCTGTGCTAGCCTGAGTAGTAGGCTTAGTTGGTTGAGTTTTAGCAATCGGGGTTTGAGTCGGTTTTGCAGCTTGAGGTTGTTTTACCTCTTGTTTTTTATCAGCCGCTTTTGTCTCGTTTTGAGTTTTTGTGCTAGTTGTTGATTGAGCCTTTGGTTGCTCTTTAGCAACTACGACTTCAGACTTAAGCTCCTCTTTTTTAGCTTCATTTGCTGCGGCTATTTTATTGCTCTCTTTTTCCTTTAGCCTTTTTACCATATCTTCAAATTCGTCATTACTCTTGCTTTCAGGAACAATAGGTACTTGCTCAAACAACTGATCGTCTTTTTTGTTATTTATAGGAAGAGATGGCTGCTGAGCTACGATATTGTTATCTTTGGGCGTTTGAGTTGGTACAGGTGGCAAAACAAGCCTTGAATCTATATCATTTTGAGCTTGAGGAACATCACTGGAATTTAGCATTTTTATCGCCATAACGATAATTAAAAATAAAATCACAAGAGCCGCAACAAAGACTAAAAGTCGCTTTATCTTTGCACTTTTTATCTCATCGTCGTTATCCAAAAGTATATCTTTTAGCTCATTATCTGTTTGCATATCTTTTCCTTACATGTGTTTCGACCAGCTCGCCCCTCGCTCTTTTTGATAAAGCTCATAAGGCAAAGCCAATATATTAAATTCTCTTGGCATATCGGTATTAGGAAACATTCTCCACTCTTTAGCAAGACGCTGAGACAGCTTCATGCTTAGCATATTAGCTAGCTGGCAAGCCTCGTGAAATGTCGTATGACCTTTGTGAACATATAGATGTAAATGTCCCTCGGTCTTGCTTTTATATGCGGTAAAATTTATAAAACCTTCCTCTCGCAAAAGCAACTGTGCACGATGCCAAAAACGTTCAGGCGTTCTACCGTTATAGTCAAAAACGATATTCTCAACCTTGTCGTTTGCGTTTATCAAAGGGTGAGCGGCAATAATTCTTCCTGCGTCATGATCTTGTATGACTTTATAGTTTAAAAGCTCATTAACACGCTCAAATTTATCAAAAAACAACCTGCCTTTATGTTCTATTTTATTAACTATAACGTCGCGTTTTATAAAATAATGCGATGTTATCATCTTGATAAGTGCAGTATCGATACTTTGCATTAAAACATCGCCCTGTCGTATATTATAAATTTATGCGCTAGTTCTTTTAGTTCGGCCTTTGTTTTTTCCTGGATAGATGTGTTATTTATGTCGCTAAGCACATCTGCGATTTTATTTGCTATTAGCTCAAATTCGGCCTCTTTCATACCGCGTGCAGTAAGAGCAGGTGAGCCTACGCGAATACCGCTTGTTACAAACGGACTTCTTATCTCGCCAGGAACCGTATTTTTATTGACAGTTATGCCTGCATTTCCTAGTGCGATATCAGCATCTTTACCGCTAAATTCTCTATTTAAAAAGCTCATCAAGATAAGATGGTTGTCAGTACCACCGCTTACTAGGTCAAAACCGCGTCCCATTAACACTTCTCCAAGCTTTTTAGCATTTGCTTTAACTTGTTTTGCATAAACTTTCCATTCAGGTGATAGGTTATGCTTAAAGCCTACTGCTTTGCCTGCTATGACATGTACAAGTGGTCCGCCTTGAATTCCAGGGAAGATTGAAGAGTTGATTTTCTTTGCATACTCTTCATTATTTGTCATAATGATACCGCCTCTTGGTCCGCGAAGAGTTTTATGAGTAGTTGAGCTTACGACATCGCAGTGTGGAAATGGATGCATATGCTCGCCCGCTACAACAAGACCTGCAATATGGGCTATATCGGCAAAAAGTATAGCTCCAACCTCATCGGCTATCTCTCTAAATTTTTTAAAGTCGATCTCTCTTGTGTAAGCGCTTGCGCCGCAAACTATCATCTTTGGTTTTACGATCCTAGCGATATCTAAAACACGCTCGTAATTGATACGTCCGTCAAGCTCTACACCGTAAAAAAAGCTCTCATACATCTTGCCTGAGCTACTTACTTTAGCGCCGTGAGTTAGGTGCCCGCCATGACTTAAGTCCATGCCTAAAATTTTATCGCCAGGGTTTAAAAGTGCGCCGTATACACCTTGGTTGGCTTGAGAGCCTGAGTTTGGTTGAACATTTGCAAATTCACATCCAAAAAGCTCTTTACATCTGTCAATTGCAATCTGTTCTATTTGATCAACAAATTCACATCCGCCATAGTAACGCTTGCCAGGATAGCCTTCTGCGTATTTGTTTGTTAGGATCGAGCCCATTACTTCCATTACTTCAGGATATGTGAAATTTTCACTAGCGATCATCTCAAGGTGATCACACTGTCTTTTTAACTCAAGTTGCACTAGATCAAATATTGACTTATCGTAATTTTCTAAACTCATTTGCTCTCCTTTGTTTGGTTTTCATTTTTTAACGGTCTCATAGCGGGGAATAACACAACATCACGAATCGACTTTTTATCGGTAAGTAGCATAACAAGACGGTCGATACCTATGCCCTCGCCAGCTGTTGGAGGCATAGCATATCCAAGAGCACGGACATAGTCCTCGTCCATCTCATGCGCCTCGTCATCTCCTGCGTTTTTGGCTTCTATCTGACCGGAAAAGCGGCTGTATTGATCTATCGGATCGTTTAATTCATTAAAGCCGTTTGCAAGCTCGCGACCTGCGATAAACAACTCAAATCTCTCTGCCACATTAGGGTTTTTATCACTTCTTCTTGATAGCGGAGATATGGAGATCGGAAAGTCAATTATAAATGTAGGATTTATAAGCTTTTCTTCGACATAGTTATCAAAAAGTTCCGCTTGAAGATGTCCTAGATCAAGCTTGTCGTTTGCCTCAAATTCATCTTTTTTAAGCTTGGCTAAAATTTGCTCTTTATCTTCTATGATACTAGGATCGATGCCGCCTATCTCAACAAGTGCTTTTTTATAATTTATCCTAGCAAATGGCTTTGAAAAGTCGATCTTCATACCGTCAAATTCTATGACCTTTTCCATCTCAAGTTTATCGAGAAGGACGTTAAAAAGCTCTTCTGTTATGCCCATCAAATCATGATAAGTATGATACGCCCAGTAAAATTCTATGCTTGTAAACTCGGGATTGTGCGTTAAGTCCATGCCCTCGTTACGGAAATTTCTATTCATCTCATAAACAGCCTCAAAGCCACCCACGATCAAGCGTTTTAGATATAGCTCCGGTGCTATCCTTAGATAACGATCAACACCTAGTGCATTATGAAAAGTAACAAAAGGCTTAGCATTTGCACCACCCGCGATCGGGTGCATCATCGGGGTTTCAACCTCTAAGAAATTTTTATCTTCAAAAAATCTTCTAATCGTAGAAACAATGATCGAGCGCTTTTTAAAGTCATTTCTAACTTCAGGGTTCATTATCATATCAAGATAGCGCTGACGATATCTTGTCTCTATGTCAACCAAGCCGTGGTATTTTTCAGGTAGTGGGGATATCGCTTTTGAAGCAAGTGTTAGCTCGCTAACATGCATAGAAAATTCGCCCGTTTTAGTAACAAAAGCATATCCGCGAACAAAGATGATATCACCTACTTCGATATTTTTCTTAACAACCTTAAACCACTCTGCGTCAAGTGTTTTGTTACTAAAATAAATTTGTAAATTTCCGTCTTCATCTTCGATATTTGCAAATATCGCCTTACCTGCGTCGCGTATCAGCTTAATGCGACCCGCAAGACTTACGAATTGCCCCTCGGCTTTTTTATCTTCCGTATCTTTTATATGATTAAATTTAAGTCTAAATTTAGAAATATCCATATCACGTCTTAAGAAATGAGGGTATGGATTAACTCCCATTTCACGCAGATCATCCGCTCTTTGTAGCCTTTGTTGTTCTAATTGATTATCAAATATCACCTTATCTTTTACCTCTCTTAATTATTTTCCCTTTATATTGTCTTTATTGCATTTTTCACAAATTCCGTAAAGTTGCATCATATGTCCGGTTAGTTTAAAACCGTGTTCTTTTGCGATACCGATTTGACGTTTTTCTATAGTTGCATCTTCAAATTCTATTATCAAACCGCATCTTCTGCATATCATGTGATCATGGTGAGGCTTTGTAGCAAGCTCAAATTTTTTACCTTGTGCACCAAAACTAATAGAAGTTACCATCTCGGACTCTTCAAGTAAATTTAAGGTCCTATATACTGTTGCGATACCAACATTTAACTCAGGATAGTTCTCTTTGATAAAGAGATAGAGTCTTTCCGGAGTAAAGTGTTCGTCGTTGTTATAAAGTGTTTTTAGTAAAACTTCACGTTGTTTTGTATACTTAAGTCCGTTATCTCTAAGAACTTTTTTAAATCTATCAAGCAGTGCATCATACTCTAAATTCTCTATCATATCACTCTCCTTTTGTTGCATTTACTTCAATTTCATTACTTGCGTTTTCATCAGTTGTGATAAAAATATCCGTTTTATTAGGCTCGACTCTTTTTATACCAAGGTCATCCATCTCGTTTTTGATATTTTTTATATCGACATTGATTATCCAATTACCCGCACTCATTAAGATAGGATAAACTTTACTATTTTGAAAATACGGCGCAACTTTGCTATTTAAATTTGTTCCGGCTAAAACCGCACAAACGGCAGCTAAAACAAGAAAAATTTTACCGCTTCCTGCTACAAACCCGCCAAATCTATCTAAAAATCCAAGTCCACTAAGTGCAACAAGTTTTGACATAAATTTGCCGATTAATATACATAAAAACCAAAACACTATCCAAAGTGCGATAAAGCCGACAAACTGAAGCATAGAAGCGTTATCAAATTTATATATATTTTCATTTATAAATTTCTCAGCTACTTCAGAAAACCTAGTCGCTACAACCAAGCCACCTACAAGCCCTATGAGTCCAAAGACCTCTTTTATAAGTCCGTTTAAAATTCCTTTTATGCCAAGCATTAAAATCGCTGCAACGATTATGATGTCAAACCACGCCACAAAATCCATATTAAATTGCTCCTATAGAGTTTAAAAGTTCTTGTTGGTTTGTAGCAAAACGCATGGCAGTATCTTTTGTGATCTGTCCTGCTTTTATGGCTTTTACCAACGCTTGAGTTTGAGTACTCATCCCGCTTTGCTGTTGATTTAACTGCATTTGCGAATAAATTTGATGAATTCTATTTTCGCGTATCAAGTTTGCAATAGCCGGGTTGTTAATTAAAATTTCATGCACGGCGTATCTTCCGCCGCCAGCTTTTGGAAGTAAACTTTGAGAAATGATGGCAGTTAGTGAAGAGCTAAGCATATTTCTTACTTGAAGTTGCTCTCCACCGTCAAAGCTATCTACTATCCTGTTTATAGTTTGTATAGACGAGTTTGTATGAAGTGTGCCAAAGACCAAGTGTCCTGTCTCTGCCGCTGTTATCGCGGTAGATATCGTCTCGCTATCTCTCATCTCTCCTACAAGGATCACATCCGGATCTTCTCTTAATGAGTATTTTAACGCTTTTGCATATGAGCGAGTATCTGTGCCTACGTTTCTATGAGAAAAAAGTGATTTGTTATTAGGATGGACAAATTCCACAGGATCTTCAACTGTGATGATATGTTTTCTGAAATTTAAATTTATCTCATTTAGCATAGCTGCAAGAGTTGTTGACTTGCCGCTTCCTGTTGGTCCGGTAACCAGGATAAGACCTTTTTCACGTTTTATAAGCTCTTTAAATATCAGCGGGCTTCTAAGGTCATCAAGCGACGGGATATTGATCGGTATGACACGAAAGGCGGCCGCTAAATCGCCGTTTGTAGTATAATAGTAGTTTCCTCTAAATCTGCCGATATTTGGCAAGTCAACGGCAAAGTCAAGCTCTTTGTTGTTTTCTAGTTCACTTTTTTGAGCGTCAGTTATAAGCGTATAGCAGATATCTTCTATATCTTTGCCGCTTAAAACTCCAAGCTCAAGCGGTCTTAAAGCTCCGTCTATACGAATTTGCGGCTCAGCCCTTGATACTAGGTGCAAGTCGCTTGCTTTATTAAAAACAACCGTCTTTAATAAAGCCTCTATGTCCGTTTTTATCTGCATCTTAACTCTACTCTATAATCTTTGGAACGACAAAAAAATTTCCTTCTCTTGCAGGTGCATTTTTTAGTATATCGTCTATCACATGGCTGTCTTTTGCAATATCTTCTCTAAGTAAAGTTCCGCCATTTATCGAGCTAACTACGGCGTTATCATTGCTAAGATCAAGCTCATTTAAAACTTCTACGAAATTTACGATCTCACTAAGCTGTTGCTTTATCTGCATACGTTTATCGTCACTCACCTTTAGTGATGATAATTTTTCAAGCTTACTAAGAAGCGCGTCATCAATCTGCATAAAAAACCTTTTTATTAAATTTTCAGCTTATTATAACATAACTAAGCTTTATTTTGGGCTGTTTTAAATTTATTATGCTACAATTACAACCAAAAAATTTCAAAGGATAATACTTTGGCTATACAAGAAAATTTAACCGAAATCAAAAAAGAAATAGGCGCGCAAGAGCAATTTTTAGAAAGCGTCATAAAAAGCGAGAGATTTTTTAAAAAATACAAAAAAGCCATTATCTTTTCGGCTATTATCGCAGTGCTTGGCATTGCCGGATTTTACGGCTCAAAAGCAATAAATGCAAATAGAATATCTGCAGCAAACGAGGCATACTCAAAACTTATCTTAAACCCAACCGATGCCGACGCTCTTAAAATTTTAAAAGAAAAAGAGCCTACACTTTATGCCATACATCAGTTTAAAGAAGCTATGAAAAAAGAGGATACGGCGCAAGTTAAAGAGCTTTTATCCTTGCCTATAGATCCGGTAGTAAAACAAATCTTATCAAGCCAAATAGGCACACAAGATGGATCTATACTTGCAAACTATGAAACACTTATAAAAGGTTATGAACTTTTAAAAGAGGATAAGATAAATGAAGCCAGAGCAGAATTTGCAAAAATTCCTCTTGACTCGCCACTTATGAATTTAGTAAAAAATTTAGAACATTATCAGGGAAATAAATAATGAAAAAAGCAGTACTTTTCCTAACTTTAGCCATTAGTTTGACCTTTGTCGGTTGTGGAACAAAAAGACAATACTTTGAGCCAGAGAGTGTAAACAAAGAAATCTCTTTATCGCACGACCTGCCTTCTTATATAAAATCAGTTAATCCAAACGGCGCTACCCTAAAAAATGGTAATATAATCACAAAAGACGGTCTTGATACCTCCATCAAGCTCGCAAAAGGTTTTGAACTTTTAAATAAAAGCGAAGATGCTGTCATATCTTCAAACATTAACGGCGATCTTAACGTAAGTGATACTTCAGGTAACACGCTATACTTTGCTAGCTTTAAATCAGCCATAGTTTCAGCCTCACTAGAGGGAAATTTACTGGCTGCAGTGAGCGCTGCAAACCAAATTTATCTGATAGATATATTTGAGGCAAAAACATTAATGCAGTATAAATCATCTGAAATTTATTCAGTTGATTCACGCGTAGTTTCACCTTATTTTATGAGTTCACTTATCATCTACCCATCACTTGACGGTAGAATTTACATAGTGCAAAAAGATAGCGGACGCATACTAAGGGACGTTGTTGTTAGCTCAGAGCCGTTTTTTAACAACATCATCTTTCTTGATGTTATCGGTGAAAACATGATCGCTGCAACCGCTAAAAAACTTATCGTTATAAACCCTCAAAGAACTCTTTACTATGACGCAGAAATAAAAAATATCCTTGCAAACGACGAAAACATATATATCTTTAAAAAAGATGGAAATGTCGTTCTTACCGACCTTGGCTTAAGGGTAAAAAATGAAAGAAATTTTAAATTTGCCATCTTTTCAGACGCACTTGCAACAGATAATTATCTTTATATAGTAGAAAAAACAGGATATATTTTTAGAACGGATTTAGACCTTAACAACCCTGAAATTTATGAATTTGACAGCGAAATAGAAGATAAAAGTTTTATGGGCAAAGATGCGTTTTATTATGATGACGAGTTTGTGAATTTTAAATAATGAACCAAAAAATTTGCGAGCTTTTTGAAGATAAAAAAATTCTGCTTAGAGATCTAAGGCGCGTAGATCTTAGTGAATTTTGCAAAAAACGCCTATTTGAAGCATATTTTGGAGTAGATACAAAGGGCTACTATGAGATAGTTTTTATCCGCTATGCAAAAAGTAGGCTTTTAAAAAAAGAGGCTTTAGAAATTTGTGAGTTGTGTAAAAGAATAGAGACAAAATTTGACACCTCTATAAGAAAACGAACCCTCTTCTTTAGCTCGCAAATATGTTCAAAATCGCTTGAAATTTTCAAACAAGACGGTTGGAGAACTTATGATTTTGTGTGATATAGGCAACACCAACGCTACGTTTTTAAAAGACGGCAAAATTTCACGTATGAGCGTAGACGAATTTAGACGATACGAGCCAAAAGAGAGGGTTTATTTTATCTGCGTAAATGATGACCTCTTTGCAAAACTAAAGTCAAATCCAAATTTCATCGACCTTGAGCCTTATTTTGAGATAGATACCATATATCAAGGGTTAGGTATAGACCGCATAGCCGGGTGCTACGGCATAACAGACGGTGTTATCGTGGATGCCGGAAGTGCTATAACTGTGGACATAATGTCAAATTCTATCCATCTTGGCGGGTATATCTTACCAGGAATTTCAAGTATGCTAAAGGCTTATGAGGGCATATCTCCACGCCTCAAACTTCCCATAAATTCACAAATAGACATTGACGCCTTGCCTCAAAAAACAGTTGATGCGGTAAGTTATGGCATACTAAAACCCATAGTCATACTACTTGAAAAACTAGCCGGAAACAAAAAGGTTTATTTTACGGGCGGTGACGGCGAGTTCTTGTCTAAATTTTTCAAAAATGCCGTATGCGACAAAATGCTAGTCTTTCGCTCTATGCAAAAACTAATAAATAATAAAAAGGAAATTTTAAAATGATAACTATTGCACTACCAAAGGGTAGAATCGCAGAAGATACTCTTGAAATTTTTAGGAAAATTTTTGCTTCTAAATTTTTATTTGAAGATCGAAAGCTTATTCTTGAAGAGGAAAATTTTAGATTTTTAATGGTTAGAAACCAAGACATCCCGACTTACGTAACAGAGGGCGCGGCTGATATCGGAGTGGTTGGGCTTGATGTACTTGAAGAGCATAGACCGGATGTTGTAAGACTGCTTGACCTGCACATCGGCAAGTGTCGTGTTTGTATCGGAACAAAAGAAAATGAAGAGCTTGACTACACTCAACCGGAGTTAAAAGTAGCAACAAAAATGCCAAATATCACAAGAAATTACTTTGCACAAAAAGCCATCGCCGTAAAGATCATAAAACTATATGGTTCGATTGAATTAGCCCCTATCGTAGGGCTTAGCGACTGTATAGTAGACGTGGTTGAAACCGGAACTACAATGAAACAAAACGGTCTTAAAGTAGCAGAAACAATAATGCAAAGCTCTGCTCATCTAATCGCAAATAAAAATAGTTTTATCATCAAAAAAGATGAAATTCTAAAGCTATACCACAAGATAAAAGAGCAGATAGTTTAATGTTAAGACTGCCTTGTTTTTAGAAATTTATCTATCGACAAGGCACAAATTTTAGTAAGCTAATCGTTAAAATTTTCTATAAAGTCAAGAAAAATTTGATATAACTTATCTACTTCTTCTACTAAAACCCTCTCATCAACGGCGTGAATTCTATCGTTTCTTACTCCAAATTCAACCACGTTTATACCATATTTAGCTAGATATCTTGCGTCACTGGTGCCACCTTTTGTGTTAAGCGAGGGTTTGGTTTTGGACACCTTAAAGACGCTATCACTCATCTTTGTCACAACAACACTATGTTTATCGGTTAAAAACGGTTGTGAGCTTTGTTTTAAGCTAAGCTCGTAACTAAGCCCGTCTAAAACATTTTTTAGATACTCTTTAATCTCATTTTTGCTTGTAAGATCTGAATTTCTCACATTAAACATGATAGAAATTTCATTTGGAGTTACATTGCATACTTGCATACCGCCTCTAATATCTGTGATGACTATCTTGCTAGGACTAAAAAATTCACTTCCGCTATCCAAGTTATAACCTGCGATCTTGTCAAAAATTTTAGCAAGCTGATGGGCGGGATTTATGCATTTTTCAGGATAAGCGGCATGACCTTGCTTGCCCCTAATCACTATTTTACCATTTATAGAACCTCGTCTTCCAACCTTTATCGTATCGCCAAACACGCTATCACACGTAGGCTCGGCAACTATAGCAAATTCTGGCAATGCGTCATTTTCTTTTAGAAATTTTAGCGCCTCTTGCGTGCCATATATCGCCTCTGCTTCCTCGTCGCTGGTTATTATAATAGTAATTTGTCCATTAAAATTTTTTGCATTTTTACAAGCAAGCAAAAATGCCGCAACGCCGCTTTTCATATCTTGCGAGCCACGACCGTAAATATAGCCATCTTTTATAACAGGGCAAAAAGGATCACTACTCCAGTCATCGCCACTAGGAACTACATCGATATGACCCGCAAAGCAAATATGCCTACCATCACCAAATTTCTTGGTTAAAATTAAATTTTTAACACCGTTTTTTTCTATAAATTTACACTCAAATTCGCTCATAAACTCCGCTATATACTTTAGCGAACCATCATCGTGTGGGGTTATTGACTTAAATTTAAGTAAATTTATTAAAAGTTCGGCAGCGTTCAAATATTTTCGCCCTCCATAGGAGCTCCAAGATAAAAGCCTTGAAATTCATCAACACCAAGGTCTTTACATATCTCAAAAATATCCCTTGAATGGACGTATTCTGCGATAGTTTTTATGCCGATATCTTTAGCGAACGCAACTATAGCGCGTGTAACTACATATGCGTCTTTATTTATATCAAGTTCTCTTATTAAGGAGCCGTCTATTTTTAGATAGTCAGGTCTTAGCTTTAAGATATAAGAGAAATTTGAATACCCCGATCCAAAGTCGTCAATAGCGATCTTAGCGCCCAAATTTTTAACCTTGTCTATAAACATTGTCGCCCTATCAAGATGCTCTATACTCTCATCTTCAACGATCTCAAAGACTATACGATCAGCTACATTTTCGCGGTTTAATAAATTTAAAAGATAAGCACTCACATCGCCATCAGTCATATCTCTACTGCTTAAATTTATGGAGATTATAATGTCTGGATTTGACTTTAGCTTTTCTATACTTTTTTTAATAAGTAGCTTTTCAAGCTCTGCGTAACGCTTGACACGCTTTGATATATCTAGGAAAAGATACGGGGAGACAGTTTCATTACTATCTACTATTCTGATCAGGCATTCGTATTTTAAGATATTTTTATCCGCATCAAATATCGGCTGGTAAAACGGAACGATATTGCCGTTCATGATCGCTCTTTGTATAAGCCTAGAGCGTTCGATCTGGTTTTCGTAGTCGTCTTTTTGACTTAGTCCCTTAAAGTAGCACATGTAGTCTTTGTTTAAAGCCCTAGCCATCTTTAGTGCGATCGAAGCTTTTCTTAGCGTTTGGTCATTATCTATCGAAAAGCCTATGCTTGTATTTACCTCGATACCTTCTATCATATCGCCATTTTCGTCTTCCACACTTATAACACGGCCCTTGAACTGACCCAAAAGATCCTCAGCAAGCTCTTCATATCTATCTATAAAAAACGACCCGTCTTCAAGTAAAGCAAAGGTGTCAGCACCTATACAGTAAGCAACCATCTCCTCTTTTTTAGCAAAGTCATCTATCAAATTTGCCATGTAGCTTAAAATTTTATCACAGACAAATTTGCCGTAAAGATCATTCATCTTACCAAAGTCATCAATATCTATCAAAACAACCTTTGGATTTTGCGCTTTTGCGATATCTCTGATTAGAGATTGTTTGTTTAAAAGTCCCGTTGCAGGGTCTGTATATAGTTCAAAAGTTAAATTTTTTATGCGCTCTGTATCATTTTCATGCATTTTTTGATATCGATATTTTGCGTCAAGATAGATAAATATAAACCAAAGCGTTGCAAAAACAAGCAAAAGTGTTCCAAATATAATAAGCGAAAACACCAACGTTAAATTTTGGACAGCCCATTCGGTAAAGTATTTATCTCTAAAGCCTGTTATATTTTGGTTAAAAATTCCCTTAAATCCAACGATGTAATCACCCACGGTTACAAATTTACATGTCAAAACGACATTATCAGGAAGGGAGCGACGATAGTAGTAGTCTTGATGAAAATCATGGTTATTTACCCCAACACAGTCGCGCTCTTTAAATACTGAGCCTACTTCAAATTCGCTACTACTTGAGGCAAACACCCTATATCCATCTCGTCTTGGGTTATTTTTAAGAAGCACGATGTCGCCGACTGCGCTACCGTTGATAAAATTTTGAAATTTCTTAATGTCTTGTTCGCCCTCGTTTACAAAGTAGTGAACATACACTTCAGTTATAAAATCTAGCTTTTTGTCGGCATTGTAACCAATGTTTATAGTTGCATTTGAGTATTTGTAGTAAAAAACCGCCGAACTTACAAGCAAAAAGAGCAAACCAATAATACTAAGCGCAATGACAGCTGTTTTTATAGCCCCTGTTTGCAATTGTCTTTCGTAATTAAACATTTTATTGCCGCCCTTTTTCTTGATATTTTACCATCACTTTATCTATAAATACACTTAAAATCTAACGATCTTTGCACCAAATCCACCCTGACTCGGAGGTGCGTCAAAAAATTCTTTAACACTTGGGTGAGCTTTTAAGAAATTTTTCACAGCCCATGCAAGTCGACCTGTGCCTATACCGTGATATACGATCACCTCATCAAAACCCATAACCAAACTATCACTTATAAATTTATCAAGCTTATCAATGGCTTCATCAGCCCTAAGACCGTGCAAGTCAAGGTTTAAGCTAGCCGACCTTGGTCTGTCTATGGCTAATTTTACGGCCGGCTTCGGTGCTTGCACGGGATTGCCGTTTTTACGAAGTCCAGAAAGCGGGAGTCTAAGTTTTATCCCCTCACTTATAACAGTCGCTTCATCTTTTGCTATAGCCTGTACGATGCCCTTTACATTGCCGTATTTTACGTTATCGCCTACTTTTAACTCTTCAAATTTTACACTTTGAGGCTTTTTGATAGAACTTTTTTGCTCGTGAGCCTTGTTTATGGCACGCTGTTTATCTTTTGTATCTTTTAAATTTACGGCTTTTTTCGCTTCGTTTATCGCCTTGAAGTACTCAAGCTCCAGCCTGCTTATCGTTTGCTCGATGCGCTTTTGCTCACGCTCTTTTTGTTCTTTTACCTCATTTAGTAAATTCTCAAGCTTTAGCTCTTTTTTACTTGCACTTTCTAGCTTGTCTTTAAGCTCGCTCTCTAAATTTAAAGTCTTTGTGATGATCTCATTTAAATTCTCTTTGTCTTCGCCGTAAAGCTCTTTTGCCTTAGCGACTAAAGTCATAGGTATACCGTATCTTTGAGCTGTTTCAAAGGCATAAGACTTACCGATAGTCCCCTTTAAAAACTCGAATTTAGGACGCTGTGCAACCTCGTCGTAAAGCGCCGCCACAAGCTCGACCTCGTTGTTTTTAGATAAAAGCATAGCCAGTCGTTTGTGGTGCGTGGTTATTATCATCTTCACGTCTTGTGCGATTAATTTTTCTATTATCACGCTATAAAGGCTTGCAGCCTCTTCAAAGTCAGTTCCAAGCTCTATTTCGTCAACGCCTATTAGTAAGGATTTTTTTGTAAAAATTTTTGAAAACTGAAGCATTCTTCCGGCAAATGTAGAGATGTCGTTTTTGACATTTTGCGGATCTTCTATAATAGCGTCAAATTCTTTAAAAGTGCCGATCTTGGAGCCGTTTGGATTAACCCCAAAAGGCAAAAGGTATTTTGAAAGAAATGTCGCGCTTATTATGGATTTTAAAAGCATGGACTTTCCGCCGGCATTTACACCCGTTATCAACAAGACTTTTTTACTAAAATCAATACTCACGCGTTTTGGGTTTTTAAGTGCTGGGTGAGCGAATTCTTTTAAAATGATATCGTGTGAATTATCGTTTAACAAAAAATTAAAGTCATATCTCTTAGCCATTGCAACACGCGCCTGATATGCGTCAAACTGATCAAAAGCAGAGTTTATAAATTTCAAAAATGGCAGCACCTTACTCATCACGCCACTTAAGCGCTTACAGTGTTCGTAAACTATCTCTTCACGCCTATCTATAAGCTCACTTTGCTCCTTTTTAAGCTTATCTATCGCAGTTGGTGTAACATAAAAATATCCGCTTGCACTTCGTGATACCACAACGCCTTTTAGCACATGGTTAAAGCCGCCTCTAACCAGCAAAGCTTCTTGCGAATTTACATAATGCACCTGCGTATCGACAAGATAAGGAGTTATGCTTTTTGAGTATATTATGCGTTTTAATTCAGCGTCTATTTGCTGTTTTTTCATAGCAAAGGCTTGCTTTAATTCGGCAAATCTCACATCCACACTGTCTTTAAACTCACCCTCTTTGTCAAAGCTTTGGGCTAGATCATGCATGTTTTGTTCAAGCTCGATCTTTAAGAGCCATTCGCCTAGTCTTGACTCGAAATTTAGTGTCTTTAAATACAAAAAATACCTCAAAATTTTAGCAAATTCATTTATCTCACTGATATGTAAAACAGCCTGCTTACCAAGACGCATAAGCGCATCATCAAGACTAACGCTTTTTTGGGGAGGCTCATAGTCGTGTCGTGAGAGCTCTTTGATATTTTCAAAATGTATCTTGCTGTCACCTTGCATAAAAAGCGGTTTTGGACGAGACAAAAGCTCTTCAAAGCGGGACATATACTCACTTAAGTCCATTTTTGAGATGATGGCTTTTAAATTCTCGTTTATCACTTTGCACTCTCGCAGTCTGAAATTTTTATCACAAGTCCGCTAAGCTCTTTAAATTCTCGTTTTGGCATGAAACATGATGTGCCAAATTCGTAGTTAAATTTTTCATTTGTAACATTTATATCGCCGCAAACCAAGCTCTTGCCTTGTCTAAATTCCGCTAAAAGCTGTAAGTTTTTATCTGCGGTATCTAGCTTTTTTGTCTCGTAAATATAAGCGAAAATTCCACTAGAAATTATCACAACGGTAATTATGATTTTGATTTTTTTGCTTATGTTTTCGTCTTTTATCATCCATATCGCGCCAAGAAATATCGCGATACCTAAGAAAAATATAACCTCTCTTACCATTTGCCCTCCTTTAAATCACGAATGACATCCTTGTAAAATTCAGGCATTTTCGTTACTTTGTCTATTAATTTTTCTCTATTTTTTTCATTTAAATTTTGAAATTTTATTATGTTAGAAACCACCATGTAAACGCTATTTTCGATTAAAATTTCTATAAATTCATCTTTTAAATTTGTGTGCTTTGAAAGAGCGATATTTATATCTTTTTTATTTAGATCCAAAAGAGCTTTTATCTCTTCATCTGTAAATTCACCTTTTGCTATGAGGTTTAAAATTTTATTTTCGTTTTCGTGGTTAAAATTTTGCGCCAAATTTAACAAATTTTCACTCATTAATACCCGCCTCTAAGCTGCACACTGATATCTCCCGCGCCAAATCCTATAACAAGCCCGTCAGCCAAGCGGTTTTTAACACCAAATTCATCAGTAAATTCGATCGCATTATCAACGCGAGTTATGCAGTCGGTAAATATCGGGTTATAGTCCTTAAATTCAGCCTTCATATCAATATCAACAGGCTTTTCTCCTGCAGCATAAACCGGAAGTATTATAAGCTCGTCAACGTCCTTAAAACACTCTTTAAAGCCCTCTAAATTTGCACTTAGTCTTGTGTATCTATGTGGTTGAAAGACTGCCACGACACGCGAAAGTCCAAGTAGTTTTGCATACTCAAAGGCTGAATTTAAGGTAGCTTTTATCTCGGTTTGATGATGTGCATAATCATCTATCAAGACGAAATTTTTATCTGCACAAAGTATATCAAAGCGCTTTTTTATACCTTTATAGTTTGCAAAATTTTGCTTGATCTGCTTTAGTGAAATTTCATCAAGTGCCGCTAAAATCGCTAAAGAAGCATCGATGGCTATATGCTTGCCCATGCCGTAAGCCTCAAATCTACCTAAATTTTTGAGGTTAAAGCTAGTATATGGCTGAAAATCCCTAACAACCATCGTCATATCCGTTATATCAATACTTGGATAAAGTCGCAACGCATCAAGCTTTAATGTACTTAAAAACTCATCCTCGGCATTTATCACGCGAACCTTAGCGCGCTCTAAAAATCCCCTATAAGCAGCATGAAATTTCTCGATATCGTAGTCGTAATGCTCCATATGTTCGGGCTCGGCATTAGTAACTACGGCAAGATAAGGGTTTGAGTTTAGGAAGCTAGAGTCGCTCTCGTCGGCTTCAAATACAACATTAACACTTGGCTCGTATCTCATGTTTGAGCCAAACTGTTTTGAAACGGCTCCGATTATCGCAGAGCCTTCGATAAGGCTTGAAAGCATGGCGCTAGTTGTGCTTTTACCGTGTGCTCCGGCAACCGAAAACACCTTTTTACCCTCAAGCACGAAAGGTAAAATTTCCTTTCGCGAAAAGCACTCTATCCCGCGCTCTCTTGCCTCTTTTAGTTCTATATTATCATCTTTTATCGCAGCTGAATACACCACAAAGTCTTGATCTTTTATCGCTTCTTTGCAGTGTGGAGTAATGACCTGTATGCCCTCTTGTCTTAATTGTTTAGTGGTTGAACTCTCTTTTATATCGCTACCACTTATCGTGTAGCCTTTTTCGTTTAAAAATCTAGCGATCGCGCTAATGCCGATACCGCCTATGCCTATAAAATGAACTTTTTTCAAAATTTAGCCTTTATTTCTTATAAATTATCTTTTGCCTTAAAGCAATAGCTTAAATGATCGTTGATGACGCCGATGGCCTGCAAAAACGAATACACCGTAACACTTCCTAAAAATTTAAAACCGCGCTTTTTCATATCTTTTGAAATTTGATCACTAAGCTCGGATCTAGCCGGGATTTGCGAAATTTCATTTAGATTATTTTTTATCCTAACACCGTTTGTAAAACTCCAAATATAATCAAAAAAACTACCAAATTCACTCTGAATAGATAAAAATGCTTTAGCATTTGCACTTAGAGCATTTAGTTTTAGGCGATTTTTTATAATTCCCTCTGTTTGCAAAAGCTCTGAAATTTTACCTTCGTCGTATTTTGCTAAAATTTCAGGTTTAAAATCATCAAACGCAACCCTCATCGCCTCTCGTTTTTTAAGTATCGTGTGCCAGCTAAGCCCTGCTTGCATCATTTCAAGCACGATAAACTCAAACAAAAGCCTCTCATCGCGCACTATCTCGCCCCATTCGTTATCATGATATGCACGGTAAAGGTCGTCTTTTTCGCACCACTCACAGCGCTTTTTATCTTCTGCGATATTCAATTTGTCCCGTGCCTCAAAGAAATTTACTCGCTATAGCGTTAAAACACCAGGTGCTTCTTGCGGTTGCGATCTCTTTTTTATTGATATTTGCTATCAACACGCCTTCATCCGCGCCAAGTCTATCTGCTATCTCGCCAAAAGGAGAAACCACAAGACTATCTCCGTAAAATTTCCATGCTTCATCGTCTTTTGCGCCCTTAGTTTTATACGAGCCGATACGATTTGCCCTAATGATAAAAATTCCGTTCATAAGAGCACGAAGCTTTAAAAGCTCTTGCCAACGCGAATTACTATCAAACGTGCTTGCCGTAGGCATTAATAGCACGTCGATCTTTTTTCGCATCAAATTCGTAAAAACAGCATCAAAATGCGCCTCATAGCCAAAGGCAACGCCTATCTTTAAATTTTCATATTTAAACGTCAAAAAACTAAGCTCGTCATTTATTTTATTTGCATAAAATTTAGCCTCGTTCCAGTGAGTGTATGGCATTAAAATTTGCTGTTTTATAAATTTAAACTGTCCGTTTGAAAATTTAGCCACACCCTTGACAAAGCCTTCATTTTCGCTCATAACAATGGGTGCGATAATGTTTAGCTCATATCTTTTGCTAAGCTCGCAAAGTGTCCTTTTTTTCTCTTCACTTTGTTGTTTTATGATGTGCTTTGGCATGCTTTCAAGCTCTTTAAAAAAGCTGTTTAAAACGTATTCGCCAAGCAAAACCAGATGCGCTTCTCTGTCCTTGCAAATTTTAAGATAATAATCCAACCTAGCTTCACTCAAAGGAAGTGTAGGAAGCTGTAAAATCGCTATCTTACTCATCGACCTGCTCTATGCTAAGTTTTGCGTTTTCTAAAATTTTACGCGCTTCATCAAGCAAAACTTTGCCTTGTTTATGAAGCTTCAAGCTTTCGTTGATATTTAGCTCATCTTTGTCTAGTTTAGCTAAAATTTCTTCCGCCATTTTTATCTTATCTTCAAAATTTTGTTCGCCAGTTTGCTCGCCCATATCTTTCCTTTAAATTTATCTTTCCAAGGCTCTTTTTACGTAAATATCAAATTTATCTATCTCAACTAAAAACGCATCGTGCCCGTAATCACTCTTTATCTCGATGTATTCGCTTTGTGCGCCTCGCCCCATCTTACAAAAGGCATCGTGAATTTCACTCATGCACTCAGGAGGAAAGAGCATGTCACCACTAAATGAGATAAGAGTTATTTGTGACTTAACATGTTTGAGTGCACTCTCAAGTGTGTCATAATGCCTGGTGCAATCAAAGATATTCATCATCTTGGCTATATATAAATAACTTAGCGGATCAAATCTTTTTGGAAAGTTAAAACCGTTATACTCCATATATCTATCAACTTGAAAACGCCCAAAAAGCTCATAAAGTCCATCTGTCTCTACGTAATTTCTACCAAATTTATCATCCATCGAGCTTGGACTTAAAAAGCTTATGTGCCCTGCCATACGACCGTAAGCAAGTCCATTTAAGCCATTTTGTTTAATAAAACTTTCATCGTATTGACCGTTTTTAAACTCAGGATCGCGCCTAATGGCTTCAATCGCGATCTTATTAAAAGCTATCGCCCAAGGCTTGCTTTGATAAGTGCTTGCTAAAATTATGGTCTTTTTTGCAAATTCAGGAAATTCTATAGCAAAGCAAAGTGCTTGCATACCGCCCAAACTTCCGCCGATAACGGCATGAGCCTTTTGTATGCCTAGCTTTTTAAAAAGGTTGATTTGCGCTTTTACAACATCACTTATAGTAAGAACAGGGAAATTTAAACGATACTCTTTACCTATACTTTCATCTATGCTAAGCGGCGATGTAGAGCCATAGCAAGAGCCAAGTATACTAACGCAAACAACAAAATACTTACTAGTATCAACACCCTTTTCATGACCGATAAGCCCATCCCACCAGCCGTTTTTACTATCTCCGTCGTAACGACCGGCAGCGTGATGAGAGCCGGTGAGTGCATGACAAACAACTATGACATTGCTTTTATCTTCATTTAACTCACCGTATGTTTCATAGACCAGCTCATACGAACTTAATATCCGTCCGCTTTCAAGATATAGCGGCTCTTTAAATTCGTATTTACCGGTCTTTAAATTTAGCATTAATTCACTTTATAGTTTGGTGCTTCATGTGTTATGACAACATCGTGAACGTGGCTCTCTTTAAGGCCTGCACTTGTTATCTCGACAAATTCAGCTCTTTCTTGTAAAGACTGTATGTCTTTTGCGCCAACATAACCCATAGCGCTTCTAAGACCGCCGATAAGTTGATGTATGACATCTTTCATGCTTCCTACAAAAGGAACACGACCCTCGATGCCCTCAGGAACTAGCTTGTCTTGCGCTGTTCCTTCTTGAAAATACCTATCAGAGCTTCCTCTTGTCATCGCACCGATACTTCCCATACCGCGATAAACTTTATACTGACGACCTTGGAAGGTTATAACCTCACCAGGACTCTCCTCACATCCAGCAAGTAAGCTTCCAGCCATAACACAACTAGCTCCCGCAGCAAGTGCTTTTGCTACGTCGCCGGAGTATTTTAAACCACCGTCGGCGATAGTTGGTATACCGTATTTTTTAGCTTCTGCCGAACAGTCATCGATAGCTGAAATTTGAGGCACGCCAACACCTGCAACGATACGAGTTGTGCAAATAGATCCTGGTCCTATTCCTATTTTTATGCCGTCGGCTCCTGCCTCTGCAAGGTCTTTAACGGCTGCTGGATTTGCGATATTTCCAACCACAACATCAACGTCAAATCTAACTTTTATCTCTTTAAGCGTATCGATAATTCCCTTTGAGTGTCCGTGAGCAGAGTCCATAACTATAACATCAACACCGGCGTTTACAAGAGCCTCTACACGATCAAGCTGGTTTACTCCAACCGCAGCTGCGACTCTAAGTCTTCCGTAACTGTCTTTGTTTGCATTTGGATACTCTTTGCGCTTTTTAAGGTCTTTTATGGTTATAAGTCCGTCAAGTCTGCCATTTTCATCAACGATAGGAAGTTTTTCCACACGATTTTGAGAGAAAATTTTCTCAGCGTCATCAAGAGTGCAGCCTTTTGGGGCGGTGATAAGCGGTGCTTTTGTCATACGATCTTTAACAAGAGTTGTTTTATCAGTCTCAAAGCGTAGGTCGCGGTTGGTTAAAATTCCTATAAGTTTATGGTCGTCATCTATCACTGGAACACCTGAAATATGAAGTTCCGCCATTAAATTTAGCGCCTCTCCTACAGTTGCGTCTGGTTTTATAAATATAGGATCGATTATAACACCGCTTTCGCTCTTTTTAACACGTCTTACCTCTCTTGCTTGTGCTTCGATGTCCATATTTTTATGAATAACTCCGATACCGCCAAGCCTTGCCATCATGATAGCAGCGCGGTGCTCTGTTACGGTATCCATGGCTGCTGATACGATAGGGATATTTAGCGAGACGTTTTTACTAAAACGAGCCTTTATATCAACTTGCTTTGGTAAAACTTCAGAATACTGTGGCATAAGTAGCACGTCTTCAAAGGTCAAAGCTCTCTTAACTATCTTCATATTTATCCTTTTATTAAATTTTCTAAACTTTTTGCACCGTCTATCACACTTTGCTCATCCCATGCTCTGCCGATTAATTGAGCCGAGATATTTAAACCGTCTTTATCGCTTCCTACAGGCACGGAGATCGCAGGAAGTCCTGATAAATTTACACTTATAGTATAAATATCACTTAGATACGCCGTTAACGGGTCTTTCATAGCACCAAATTTTGGCGCTGTGGTTGGAGAAACCGGCATGAAAACAAGATCGGCTTCGCTTAAAATTTTCTCGTATTGTGCTTTGATATGCGCTCTTGCTTTTTGTGCTTTAATATAGTAAGCGTCATAGTATCCGCTACTTAAAACAAATGTTCCTAGTAAAATTCTTCTTTTTACCTCATCGCCAAAACCTTCGCTTCTTGAGTTTAGATATAGCTCTTTTAAATTTTTAGCTTCAGCGCGTCTGCCGTATCTAACTCCGTCATATCTGCTTAAATTTGCACTAGCTTCGGCGGTTGCGATGATATAATAGGTCGCAACGTCGTATTTTGAGTCTTCTAAATTTCTATAGATGATATTGTGCCCATTGGCTTTTAGCTTATCAACCGCACTTAAAAGCGCCTTTTTGGTCTCCTCGCTTGCGTTATTTACATAGTTTTCTATAACACATATCGTAAGCTTCCTATCGCCGTTTATCTTATCGGCAATACTTTTAAACCCAACATTTGCGCTCGTGCTATCGCGCTCATCATGACCGGCTATGATATCGTATAAGATAGCTGCATCTTCTACATTTTGGGTTATAGGTCCGATCTGATCAAGTGAGCTTGAGTAAGCACCAAGTCCGTATCTACTAACTCTTCCGTAAGTTGGCTTAAAGCCCACGCATCCACAAAATGCAGCAGGTTGACGTATACTGCCTCCTGTATCACTTCCAAGTGCAGCGATAGCGATACCTCCTGCAACCGCAGCTGCCGAACCACCGCTACTTCCGCCAGGAACGTGAGCATGGTTTAACGGGTTTAACGTATGTCCATAAAAGCTACTTTCGGTCGTATTACCCATAGCAAATTCGTCCATATTTGCTCTACCAAACGGGGAAAGATTTGCCGCCAACATCTTTTCTATGACGGTAGCATTATAAGGTGCGACGTAACCTTGTAAAATTTTAGAACCACTCGTTACTGCCCAGCCATTAACTTGAATGTTATCTTTTATCGCTATCGGAATTCCTTCGCCAAGCTTTGAAATAGGCGAATTTATAAGCTGCTCGACATAGGCGCCAAGCTCTTTTTTGGCTAAAATTTCAGCCTCAAGCTCGGCACGTAAATTTTTTATCTCCTCGCTTGAAAGCTTTAAAGCTTCTTTTAAAGTTATCATCTATTTTCCTTAAATTTATTTACTAAAACTATACCGGCCGCAGTAAAAACACAAACGATCGCGACCGTTATCACAACGGTTGAAAAGGCAACAGGCTCAGCAAACACCGTTTAATACCTCCGCACATCTTGGGCATGTATCACCATCTTTTTGAGCGCTAAATTTCCAACATCTTGGACATTTGTGAGCTTTGCTTAGGGTTATTTTAAATTTCTCATCGCTAACTTCAAATTCACCCAAAGAGTCGGCATCATCAAATTTTTCAACCGCGCTTACCATGTAAATATCAGCTATCTCGTTCGCATCATAGCCTAAGATCTTATCTGAAGTTGTTTGCATGATAAGTTCTAGTGTTGATTTTATCTTTTTATCTTTTTTAAGCACGTCGATCATCTCAAATAATTTCTCTCTACTTGCAAAAAGAAGTTCGTCTTCAAAGCTAAATTCTATCTCAAGAGGCGAGTATATTAGATCAAACGCATCGATCGCACCGTTTTTAACGATATCGGGCGCATACTCCATAACCTCATCAACCGTGTATGTAAGTGTTGGGGCTATAAGTGGCAAAAGAGAGCGAGTTATAAGAGCCATCGCACTTTGTGCACTCTTGCGTCTTGCGCCGTCTTTAGCGTCACAGTAAAGGCGGTCTTTGCAAACATCAAGATAAATTCCGCTTAGATCCGCAGATAAGAAATTTAAAAGTATATTAAAGCCTTTTGAGAAATCATACGCCGCAAAACATCTACTAGCATCATCAAATGCACGTTTTGCACGTCCTAATATCCATTTATCAAGTAGTCCAAATTCTGTGCTAATCTCATCTAGATCACTAACGTTTGCAAGTAAAAATCTTATAGTATTTCTTATCTTTCTGTATTGTTCGCTTACTTGTTTTAGGATGTTATCACTGATCTTAAGGTCGCTTGAGTAGTCACTTAAACCAACCCAAAGACGTAAAATTTCAACACCGTAAGTTTTGGCTACATCTTGCGGAGCTACGACGTTGCCTTTACTTTTACTCATCTTTTGACCGTTTTCATCAACGGTAAAGCCGTGAGTTAAAACACTCTTATAAGGTGCATGAGAATTTACCGCAGTACTTACCAAAAGAGAGCTTTGAAACCAACCTCTATGTTGGTCAGAACCTTCCAAATACATACTTGCAGGATATGCTCCCGCATCGTAATGACGACTGTTTAATACCGCTCTCCACGTAGAACCACTATCAAACCAAACATCAAGTATGTCCATTACTTTTTCTAATTTATCAGCTTCGTATTTGCTTGTTTTTGGTAAAAGTTCTGAAATTTCAAGATCCCACCAAGCATCAGCTCCCCTTTGCTCAAATATATTTGCTATATTTTCCAAAATATCCGCGTCAAATATCGGCTCTTTTGTATCTTTATGCCTAAAAAACGCTATCGGCACACCCCAGTCGCGCTGACGAGAGATACACCAATCCGGGCGATTTTCCACCATTGAGCCTATTCTTTTTACGCCAACGGCAGGATAAAATTTCACATTTTCAAGCTGAGCACGTGCCACTTCACGAAGTGTTTTGCCGTCAAGCTTAGGCTCATCCATGGTTACAAACCACTGCTTTGTTGCACGGTAGATAACCGGCTTGTGTGTCCTCCAGCAATGTGGATAAGAGTGTATAAATTTAGAACAGTGAAGCAAGCTATTTCCTAAGATGGTTATGATCTTTTCGTTTGCTTTAAAGATATGAACCCCTACAAACTCATCTACCACGTCAGCTCTAAAAAGCCCTTTAGCACGCAATGTCTCGTCATAAAGTCCGCCGTCATCAACAGGCATAATAACCTCTGTTATGCCGTTTTTAAGACTTACGTAATAGTCATCCTCGCCGTGTCCTGGAGCCGTATGAACAAGACCGGTTCCGCCGTCCATCAAAACATGCTCTCCAAGTAAAAACTGCGACTTACGGTCATTTAAAGGGTTTATAACATATAAGCCCTCGATATCATTTGAAACAAATTCTTTTAGAATTTCACCTTTTGTTATACCTAGTTTTACTACGCTCTCAAGCAAAGGTTTTGCAAAGATTAAATTTTCACTTGTAAGGACATAAATTTCATCAGGCTTTAAGCTTATAGCTTGGTTTGCAGGAAGCGTCCAAGGGGTTGTCGTCCAAATTACAGCTTTTGCCTCTTTTACACCAAGCTTTTCTAATGCGTCCTTATCAAGAGCAAATGCCACATATATCGAGTAGTCTTCCTTGTCCTCATATTCGACTTCTGCCTCCGCAAGAGCCGACTTAGCCGCCCAGCTCCAGTAAACAGGCTTGCTTCTTTCACATAAAAGCCCTCGTTTTGCTATATCGCAAAGCGCTCGGTATATGTCGGCTTCAAATTCAAATTTCATCGTTAGGTAAGGATTTTCAAAGTCACCGATAACACCAAGCGACTTAAATTCTTCGCGCTGAATGTCTATAAATTCACGCGCATGAGCACGGCAATGCTCTCTTATCTGGCTTTTACTCATGCTTTTTTTCTTCTCGCCAAGCTTAACTTCAACTTGTTGTTCTATAGGCAGACCATGGCAGTCCCAGCCTGGAACATAACGTATATCTTCGCCGAAGAAATAATGAGTTTTAGTAATAATATCTTTTAAAATTTTATTTAACGCGTGTCCGATATGTAGGTGTCCGTTCGCATACGGAGGTCCATCGTGTATGGCAAAACTTTGAGTTGCGTTTTGTCTATTTTTTTTCATTTTTTCGTAGATTTTGCGCTCATTATGCCATGAGGCTAATCTTTTTGGCTCGTTTTCCGGCAAATTGCCGCGCATAGGAAATTGCGTAAAAGGGAGTAATAGGGTGTCTTTGTAGTCCATTGATTTACCTTAGTGATAATTAAAATTTGTTAATTTTAGCTAAAAATGGGTTAAATCGCACTGAAAACAGCTAGTTTTTACATGGCCAAAGAGATAAAAAATGCTATAATTAAACCAAAAAGGAGTTAATATGAAGGATGCTATTTTAATAATTGGCGATGATTTACGCATAAACAACGAATTTTTAAGTTATATTTTTTCAAGCTATGAGGAGCACTTTGGCGAACTTGTCGAGCTAAATTTTAGCCCCAAAAACAATAAAGAATTACCGTTTTTAATAGAAAATTTATCAAAGCGATATGAGCTTTTAAGCATATTTGGCTCAGATGACTCATTTGCTACGGTTGCTAAAATTTTAGCTACTTTAAGCGAAGATACACTTGAACTAAAAGACGCCAATACCCTTGTTCCAAAAAATGTTTTAAATTTTAAGAACAATAGTTTTGTCATAAATTTAAACAACGCAAAAATCAACCTCATAAAAGCAAATCCAACTGAAAAAATAGGCGAATTTTTACTAAAAAATGATCGAAGTTTTAGCTACTTCAACCTCTTTGACATAGATGCCGAAAGTGCAAAAATTTTACTAGAGCCACTTGCTAAGACTTACGAGATCAAGATCAACCTCACACAAAGCACGCAAAGTATGGTTTTAATCAGAGCCGAGGCAAATAAATTCGGTCAATTAGAGGGCTTTATGCAAGGAACAAGAACTCTATTTTCACAAAAGATAATCGAAGAAAGAGATCCTGTTAAATTTATCGCACAAAAACTTATAAAAACAGGTAAAAAGATCACCTTTGCCGAGTCATGCACGGCAGGTTTAACCGTCGCTAGACTAGCAAAGTTTGGGGGAATTTCAGCAATACTTGACGGCTCGTTAGTAACTTACGCAAACGAGATAAAACACAGCTGGCTTGGTGTAAATAACGAAATTTTAAATACCTACGGAGCCGTTAGCGAACAGTGTGTAAGAGCCATGTTAAGCGGTGCTTTAAATTCGGCAAATTCAGACTTTGCACTTGCTATAAGCGGTATCGCGGGACCTGATGGCGGAAGCGAGCAAAAGCCGGTTGGAACAGTCTTTGTAGGCGCAATGTCTAGCGATAAAAATATCGTCGTAGAAAGGCTACTTCTAAACGGAAATAGAAGCTACATAAGAGAGCAAAGCGCGCTTGGAGCGTATGCTTGCTTGCTAAGACTAAAGCCTGAAATTTTCTTTAGTTAAATTTATAAAAAGAGGCTAAATTTTTAGCACTCTTTTGCCATTTTGATAAACTCAAGCATTAAATTTGAAGGCTTTTTATCCTCTTTATAGGCTAATATAAGGGTCTTGTTAAGACTTGGCTCGTTAATGTCAAACAGGGTTATCTTGTCTTTTTTATCTTCTTTGATAAACTCAGGTATCGTAAAGCATGCTCCAACACCTGAAGCGACGATAGAGTTTGCTATGTCAAATGTTTCTGTTTCACAAAGAATTTCAGGCTTAATGTTTGCTCTTTTAAAAATTTCATCAAACAAAATTCTACTTCGTTGATTTTGTTTAGGAAGTATAAATTTCTCATCCTTAACGTCTTTTAATGAAATTTTTGGATTTTTTTGACCTTTGTATTTTTGAGACAACGGATGTAGGATCGGTAGAGCTAAAAACATCTCTTGCGTTTTGATAATCTCATATTTTAATCCCTCTGTATCGATAGGAAGTATAAGCATACCAAGGTCTATCTCGTCATCTATCAACATTTTTCGAATTTTTAAAGTCGAAAAAACTTGTAAAATTTTAATGCTAGCTTTATTAAATTTCTTACAAAATTTAGGCAAAACATCCGGTGTCATAATATATCCGTTTTGAGAAAATCCTATACGAATTTTACCGCTTTTAGCTCCACCCATCTCTGATAATTCCAAATTTAAATCATTTAAAATATCAAAAACAAGTCTTGCCTTTTGACAGTAAATCTCTCCTGCGTGAGTTAAAGAAACGGGGTTAGTCGTGCGGTTAAAAAGAGGCATTCCTATCTCTTTTTCTAAATTTAATATACTTTGCGAGAGCGAGGGCTGTGGCACTTTTAGTTCATTTGCCGCTTTTGTGAAACTTTTTAGTTCTGCTGTTTTTAAAACCAATTCCATCTGCCTCAAATTCATATCTGGCTCCTATTTTGATAATTTTAATCTTATGAAATTATATATAAAATAATATTTGACTTATATTAATTTTTCAGTTACCATTCTGAAATTAATTTCTTAAACTAAATTAATCAATTAAGAAAAATAAAAGTCTTTATCAAAATGGGCTTAAAAAATGTCAGAACAAGCGTGTGGTTTTACCATTATTAAAAATTTCAAAGTTCAAAGGATTATCAATGAGTGAACAAAAATTTACCAGAAGAGATTTTCTTCAATCCGCCTGTATTAGCGTCGGAGCTTTAGCTGCTAGCGGTAGCGGTGTAAGTGCGCTAGCTGCCGACAATAAAAAAGACAGCGGCAACAAAGATGGCCTGCCAAGCGTTGACGTTTTGGTTATCGGCTCAGGTGGAGCAGGACTTAGAGCTGCTGTTGCGGTTAGAAAAAAGTATCCAAACTTAAGCGTAGTGGTTGTAAACAAAGGTATGCCTTCCAGAAACGCGACATGTATGGCTGAGGGCGGTATAAACGGCGTTATCGACTTTGAACACGGTGATAGCCACGAGCTTCACGCGTATGACACAGTAAAGGGTAGCGACTTTTTGGGCGATCAAGATGCTATCATCAAATTTGTTGAAAAAGCAACAGAGGCTATCCATGAGCTAGACTACGCTGGCATGCCATTTAACAGACAAAAGAACAACACAGTAGCACGCCGTTTTGCTGGTGGTGCAAAATATGAGCGCTGTAACTACGCAGCCGATAAAACAGGCTCAATCCTTATGCACACCTGTCTTGATGAGGCTATCACAAAAGGTGTTAAATTTCTACTAGATCACTACCTGCTTGATGTTGCTATGGATGGCGATAAGTGCGAAGGTGCTGTGCTTTTAGATATGCAAACAGGTGATGTTACTCCTGTGCTTGCAAAAGCCGTAGTTTTAGCAACTGGCGGATATACAAGGGTTTTCTTTAACCGCACAAGCACTCCATTTAACGCATCAGGTGATGGTATCGCAGCAGCTTTGCGTGCTGGTTTAGCGTTTAAAGATCCAGAGATGCTTCAATTTCACCCAACAGGTATAAGAACTGGTGGCGCGCTTATTACTGAAGCGGCACGCGGTCTAGGTGGAAAGCTTATAAACAACAAAGGCGAACGTTTCATGAGTAAATACTCAAAACGTATGGAGCTTGCACCTCGTGATATCGTTGCTCGTTCTATCGAGACAGAAATCAGACTTGGCAACGCATTTGGCGAGGGCATGAGCTCATATGTACTACTTGACCTTACTCACCTAAGCGAAGAGCAGATCATGAACGAACTACCACAAATCCGCCACGTTGGACTACTATTTGACGGTATGGACTTAGTAAAAGAGCCTATCCCTATCCGCCCGACAGCTCACTACTCTATGGGTGGTATAGAAATAGCTAAATTTGATGATATGAGCACTCATCTTCCTGGTCTATTTGCCGCTGGTGAGACATCATGTGCCTCTATACACGGTGCAAACCGCCTAGGTGGTAACAGCCTAACAGATACAACAGTAACGGGTAAACTAGCAGGTGAGGGAGCTGGCGAATACGCAGCAAACAGAACAAGCTTTGGTTCAGGCAAACACGCTCGTGAACTAGCTCAAAAATGGCAAGCTAAATTTAAAGAGATAACAAGTGGTGGTACATCAAATGAGATGTATGACCTAAGAGAAGAATTTGGCAAACAAAACTGGGATAACATGGGAATTTATAGAACTGGCGACAAGCTAGAAGCACACGCAAAAAGCTTAGAAGAGTTCCAAGCAAAATACGACGCACTAAAAATTCCAAATCCAAACATGACTTACAACACAGCGCTCATTGACTACCTTGAGTTTGGTAACCTTATCATGCTAGCTCGTTGTGCATGTCTTGGCGCGCTTGAGCGCAAAGAGTGTCGTGGCGCTCACTTTAGAGAGGACTATCCTAAACGCGACGATGTCAATTTCTTAAAACACAGTATCGTTACGCTAAAAGACGGCAAACCGACACTTGCGTATAAAGACGTCGTTATCACTAAATATCCAGTCGAAGAGAGGAAATACTAATGAAATTTATCATAGACCGTTTTGACGGAAAGAAAAAATACGAATCAACTTATGAGCTTAGGATAGATGAAGTCAAAGGTCAAACTCTACTTAGCCTACTTCAATACATCAAACGCACAAAGGACATCACGCTAAATTTCACAGCAGCTTGCCGTATGGCGATATGCGGTGCGTGTGGAGTTCGCGTAAATGGACACTCATACCTTGCCTGTGATACTAAGATGGAAGAGCTACTTGAAGAGTATGAAAACCCGGAAAGCATGAGAATTTCACCTCTAAATAACTTTAGAGTCATAACTGACCTAGTAGTTGACTGGGAGCCAAGTATCGAAAATTTACGTAAAGTAAAACCAACTATCACACCAAAATCAGAATTTAGTGAAAAAACAGGTTGTGTTCAGACGCAAGCAGACGTGGATGCTATCAAAAAG